>JANYIO010000090.1 GCA_025362015.1 Gammaproteobacteria bacterium
TGACGATCTTCCAAGATACTAAAAACGCGATTATCAGAGATGGATGTGCTACGCGTACTATCATGCAGGTAGTGGGTAAACTCTTTTGTAGCATAGTTAAATTTGTTTAGCCCGCCGCCATCTGTACCAATCCATAGATTATGTTGTCTGTCTTCCATAATGCTTAATACAACATTATGCGTCAGGCTATTAACGTTGGCGGGTTGATTAATATATTGTTCAAAGATTTTTGTGTTGCGGTCAAAGCGGTTGAGGCCAGTACCATCAGTGCCAATCCATATAATGCCCTGGTGGTCGATGAAGATTTTTTTAATGAGATTTCCGGCCAGGCTTTTATTGTCCTCCGGATTATGTAAGTAATGCGTTAACTGCGTACGGTCAGAATTAAATTCGTCAAGACCGCCATAAGTGCCAATCCATAAATTACCTTCAGCATCTTCGGCCAGGCTTCGCGTGATATTGTCAATAAGGCTCTTGTTATTGTCCGGCTGATGTTGGTAGTGAATAAATTGATTTGTATCAGAAACAAAGCGATTTAATCCGCCATCGGTTGCAACCCAAAGATTGCCCGCATGATCTTCCAGAATATCCCATACCGCACTATTGCTTATGCTGTTGGTGTTGGACGGATCATAGCGAAAAATCTCAAAATGATAGCCATCGTAACGCGCTAAACCGTCTGGGCCGCCTAGCCAGACAAAGCCAGTGGAATCTTGATAAATTGTTTGGACTGAGCCAATTGTTAAACCTTGTTCAGCCAATAGCACGGTAAATTGGGTAGCTGATGAAGGGCTTAATGAGAAACAATCGGTGCCGGTTAACATTAGAATAAGCAATAAAATCCAACGGCTTGTTCTTATCATATTTAATAAACCTTTTTGTTTCCCGGCGCGAAGATAATTCATAGCCTTGAGTATAGGCAGCAAATGGCCAAATATTGATAAGTATTTGGCGGCAAGTTTGCAGTTGTAGCGATATGAGTATTCATTCTTCAACTGCCGTTTTTAGGCAATCGCATGTATAAAAAAACACACACATAAAAAAACCGCGATCCCTGTTTAGTTTTATAGGGGTTCGCGGTTTTTGTTTGTGCTTCGCTGACAAAACCTACTCTAAACGTTGAAACACCAAAGTCGCGTTGGTGCCGCCAAAACCAAAGCTGTTGGACATAACGCGATTGAGTTTTACATTGTCCTGGCGTTTGAGCACTATCGGCATGCCCTCGGCTTCAGCATCGAGGGTTTCGATATTGGCAGACGCGCAGATGAAATTGTGTTCCATCATCAACAAGCTATAGATGGCTTCTTGCACGCCAGTTGCACCTAGGCTATGACCGGTAAGCGATTTGGTCGAGCTAACCGCAGGAATTTTTCCCCCAAAAGTGGCTTTGATAGCTTTCAATTCAGCTAGATCACCTACTGGAGTACTGGTGCCATGGGAGTTGATGTAGTCAATATCACCCTGAGTCGTTGCCAAGGCTTGTTGCATGCAGCGCATCGCACCTTCGCCAGATGGAGCCACCATATCATAGCCATCTGATGTCGCTCCGTAGCCAACAATTTCTGCGTAGATTTTCGCGCCGCGTGCCTTGGCATGTTCGTATTCTTCTAAAACCACACAGCCGCCACCTCCGGATATAACGAAGCCATCACGGTCTGCATCGTAAGCGCGTGAAGCTTTTTCCGGCGTTTCATTATATTTGGTGGAAAGCGCACCCATAGCATCGAACAGGCAGGCTAGAGCCCAATGCTCTTCTTCGCCACCACCCGCAAATACCACGTCTTGTTTGCCAAGTTGAATTTGTTCCATTGCTGCGCCGATGCAGTGAGCGCTGGTAGCACATGCTGAAGTAATTGAGTAATTTACCCCTTTGATTTTGAAAGGGGATGCTAGGCACGCTGAGGTGGTACTACCCATAACCTGGGTGACGCGATAAGGGCCTACGCGTTTCACACCTTTTTCGCGCAGAATATCGGCGGCTTCTACTTGGTTCATTGAGGACGCGCCGCCAGAACCCATGATAATGCCGGTGCGGACATTGGAGACCTGGTCTTCGCTTAAGCCCGCTTCGACAATGGCTTGTTGCATAGCAATATAAGAATAAGCAGCTGCATTTCCCATAAACCGCAAAATTTTGCGGTCAATAAGTTCAGACAAATTGATGTCTATAGAGCCGGCAACATGGCTGCGTAAACCCATTTCTTTGTAGGTTTCTTGAAATTTAATACCAGAGCGGCCAGCACGCAGAGCTTCAAGCACTGCGGTTATATTATTGCCAAGGCAGGAAACAATACCCATACCGGTAACAACAACGCGTTTCATAAGCTACCTCTATACCTAAATCTTAAATGTAGTCCAGTACCTTTGGTCTAAGGTCTGCCGAATTTGAGCTTGTACACAGTGAAGTTTTGCGTACAAAAAATATTGAGTTCAGTAAACAAAGACAGAAATTATCTCATATTATAAAGAGTCTTATAACTGCCATAGGTTGCAGTCAGTGAGTTAGAAAATATCCGTATTCTGGAATAGTCCTACCCGTAAATCGCTAGCAAAATAGATATCTTTACCGTCGCACGAAACACGGCCATCAGCGATTCCCATGATGAGTTTTCGTTCAATAACGCGTTTTAAGTTGATGTGATAAGTGATCTTTTTAGCCGTGGGCAAAATTTGACCAGTGAATTTTACTTCACCGCAGCCGAGTGCGCGACCGCGACCAGGGTTGCCTTTCCAGCCCAAAAAGAAGCCAACCAATTGCCACATAGCGTCTAAACCTAAACAGCCGGGCATTACCGGGTCGCTAGGAAAGTGACAAGCAAAAAACCATAAGTCAGGGTTGATATCCAGCTCAGCCACAATTTCACCTTTACCAAACTCGCCGCCGGTTTGACTGATGTGAACTACGCGATCAAGCATCAGCATGTTAGGTAGCGGCAGTTGCGCATTGCCTGGGCCAAATAAACGGCCATTACCACACTCGATTAAATCGTCGCGGCTGTATGAGCTTTTTGGTTCGTATGGGGTCATGGAATCAACTCAATTGGTGAAAGCAAGCGCGCAGCTATCTCGCGCAAAGGGCGCATTCTACCTGCTGTGGGTTTCTTGTCCAGCGGGGGTGGCGAGTATAAGGCAAGTTTGTGCTATTTAAATGCTAGATTGGTGAGTGAATAGTGATGCGTTGATGGGTTTAAGCACGCCAATATATTCTGTTTTGTGTGGGTGAGTTATCTTGGCGGTAAGGGTTACTTGTCGGCCTGTGGGTCATACCATAGTTCTTTTCGATCCAGTGGCGTTTCTTTGGAAAGCGTGGGATTGTTGAGCTTGAATACCAGGCGATTTTTCATATTGGCATTGGCCATAACGTTTTGCACACTAGGGTCGCCAAAAAAAGTTTGATCAAAGCTGCCATCTGCAATCGCGCGGTTTAATCCTAATGTTAAATCTGCCGCAAGTACCTTGCTGTCTTTGCCAACAAATAAATAAAATGGCATTTTGTAAACCAGCATGAGATTTTTTTCTACTGTTAAATCTTTTAAATTTGGGCGCTTTTCGAGTTCGCCAAAGGGTTCGTGTACACCGCGTGAAAACGCATCAAAACGCCCGCCTTCTACCATGTAAAACAAACTTTCATATTTGTTTACTTTTACGACAGTAAGGCCATTAGCTTCTAGTATTTGTGTGTCGGGCCAGGTTTTACCTTGACCAATAGATAAATGTTTTAAGTCGTCCAGGGTTTTGACTTTATCAAATTTTGCTTGCGTATTTTTATTGATAATAAAAATACGGTAGCCGAGCAAGCCTTTATAAAGCGGTATGCGAATGGGCAAAAGTGTATTCTCTAACTCTACATTAGAAGCTGTCCACATAACATCTAACATGCCGCTAGAAACTTCCTGGAGTATGCGTGCTTGCGTAAAGGGTTCTTTAGTTACCACTAACTTGTATTTTTTGTCGATATGATTGAGGGCAAGATTAATCATCTTTACCGCATAGGGGCCGTTAGGATCACTGGAATCGTTGGCGTGTATTGTGGTTTCATCGGCAAGGGCTATATTGCCGAAGAGTAATAGCAGCAGCCCGCAAAGTTTGTTGTATTTCATAAATCACACCTGCTATTGCAGTGGATGTTTTATTTCATTATGCGCTCTATTTTTTTGGATAATAGAGCAGGTTTTTTCGTGGGAAAAGAAACAACAATAGATAGGTTCTTGAATCTGAGTCTAGTGCGTGTTGCCGCTCTGTCAATGTGTTCCAATGTGAGGGTTATGGTGTGCGCTGGCGTAATCAGTAGGTGCGCGCCAGCGAAAACTCCGCCACTTGGCGCATTGCTTGAGTGTAAATATTGTCAGGGAGGTGTTGTAGTTGTTCAATTGCCAAGCGTACATGCTCACGGGCGCATTCGAGAGTGTAATCCATTGCGCCGGTGCGGTGGACTATCGCCAATATGGTTTGCAATTGGCTGGCATCACCACCACGAATCGCGTTGGCAATAATTTCAGCTTGTTCTTTGGTGCCGGTGCGCATTGCGTAAATAAGCGGTAGGGTGGGTTTACCCTCGGCTAAATCCGCGCCGACATTCTTACCCAGGGTTGCAGCGTCGCCAGTGTAGTCCAGCGCATCATCTACCAATTGAAACGCAGTCCCTACTTTGGAGCCGTAAGTGCGCAGGGCCACACGCTGTTCTGCTGTTGCTTTGCACAGTACTGCCGCGACTTCGCAGGCAGAGGCAAAGAGCACTGCAGTTTTTTTGTCGATGACCGTAAAATAATTAACTTCGTCGACATTGGGATCTTTCGCATTGACGAGTTGTTGTACTTCACCTTCAGCAATTACATTGGTGGTATCCGATAAAATGGCCATTATGTCCATGTTGCCAATATTCACCATCATTTGAAATGCGCGGGAATAAAGGAAATCACCGACTAAAACGCTCGGCGCATTGCCCCATTCGGCATTGGCTGTGGGGCGACCACGACGCAGGTTAGACATATCCACCACATCGTCATGCAGTAATGTTGCGGTGTGAATGAATTCTATAATTGTCGCCAAATCAATATGTTGTTGCGCGGAGTTTATGGGTGCAGAGTTAGTTTGTTGCAACCCCAGCGCATTCGCGGTAAGTAAAACCATGAGTGGACGCAAACGTTTGCCGCCAGCTTCGACTAAATAGTGACCAATATTTTCTACCAGCGCGACATCCGAATGGAGTCGATCAATAATGAGTTGATTAACCGCAGAAAAATCGTCTTTAACAACAGCGTGAAATGGCAACATGGTGGAGTTCTTATGTGTAAAAGGTAAATGTAATCAATGCGGCGGCAATGCTAGCAGTGAAGCCATAAGAGTCAAGTAAAACACAGCAAGGATGTTTAATCAGTCATGGGTAACACGAAATTCCCTAGGTTAATTATTAAGCATAATGGATAATAATAGCTTATCCGCTATTAATAGAGATAGTTGTACAAATTATGACAAGCTTTAACATTGATGGTGAGGGCTGTTGGTCGCATCAATTTACGATAAGAATTACCCTGTTTTTACTGTTGTGCATGAGCGCATCGCTTTGTTTCGGGCAGCAAAAAATTATAGTGCCTCCCTGGGCTAAGGGCGACTAGCAGCAGAATGTTTACTTAACGAAATTGCTTGCGCTCGCGTTTGTAAAAACGGAAGCAACAGATGGTCATATGGATATTGAGTTATTATTTGAAGGTGATGACTTGGTCGTTGAAAAATTCTTATTATTGCAGGGCGGTGTCCGCTATTATTATTTTGTCAACAAAGAGAATAAAAAATTGGCAGAGCGCATTGATCGAGGTTTAAAAATTGCCATAGCTGATGGCAGCTTCGAGAAATTATTTTTGAGTTTTCCGGGTTTTAGGCGTGGTAACGAAGAAATAAACTCGGGAAAGCGTAAATTATTGCCGTTTAATTAAACACCTCGCCGCAAGCAGCGAGATATATTTTTTGTTTCAAAAATCTATTTCATAGAAATCCAAGGGGAATTTAACTGGCGCTTGCGATTAAAAAATTAATTTTCGGTTTCGTAAGAGCGTCTTTATTAGGTATTCCTTGCAGTGTTCGTGTTAAAAAATTCAGAACCGTTAAGCCAATGAATATTTAATAACTGACTGGAATTTCTTGCTAATGCCACACAGTAATCTGCGTTGATAAATTGTTGATAAAATTGCCAGTCTTGAGGTGCGGTCGTTAACTCTGGCGCGAACTCTGCGTGAATATTATTATTTTTTAGTGTAAAGAAAGTTTTATTCAGTCCGCCTGAAATTCCTTCCCCTGTTGCTTTTAAAAACGCTTCTTTTAGTGTCCACAGTTGAAAAAAATATTTGCTATGTTCGGCATTGGTGAGCTGCTGTAAGTGGGCGACTTCGTTTGGGTGAAAATAGCGTTCAGCAATAGCATGTTGACTGCGTTTGCGTGTAGTCGTTTCTATATCCACACCCAAAGCATGTTGCAAGCCTACCGCAAGTACTACCATGTCATTGGTATGGCTGAGATTAAAAACAATGGGTAATGAGGCATTGATTAAATAAGGTTTACCGTTGGGTTCTGTTGCTAACACCAAGGTGCCTGGTGCGGTACCTGTGTACTGCGCCAGGCACATGCGCACAAATGCGCGCAGTGCAATAAATTGTAATTTTCTATGCTTGAATGTTTGCGCGCGCAACAATTCTGCGTCTGATAAAAACGCTTGTTGCCGACTAATTATCTCATCGGTTAGTTGAGTTAAATCCAGCAACCAAAGGTGACTGGAGTTGTTCAGGCTAATTGCTGGCGAAAATGTTTCCAGTTGAATCTGTAAAGGTAAACTCATTTTTTAAATTAATACATTATTTAATGGTAATTGATTTCATTTTATCGCCCATCTTAATGTTGTCGACGACTTCCATGCCTTTAGTGACTTGACCAAAAACGGTGTAGTTGTGATCCAGGCTGGGTTGTGCAGCAAAGCAAATATAAAATTGACTGCCGGCGCTATCGGGATCGCTAGAACGAGCCATGGCGAGCGTTCCGCGCAGGTGGGGTTTGTTGTTAAACTCGGCTGGAACCGAATAGCCCGGGCCGCCAGTTCCATTGCCGCTGGGGTCGCCGCCCTGTGCCATAAAGCCGGGAATTACGCGATGAAAAGTGAGTCCGTTATAAAAACCTTTGTTGGCAAGAGTAATAAAGTTTTTCACATGTTTGGGGGCAACTTCGGGGAAAAATTCGATTTCAATCTTCCCGCCGTTTTCCATGGTGATAGTGGCTTTTGGCGCTTCGGTAGTTTTTATTTTGGTTGCTGCTGTGTTGGTAGTGGTTTGGCCTAGCGCTATAGAAGATAAGGCTAGTGCTGGAATAAGAAGCAAGGTTAAGAGTAGTTTTTTCATTGAAGCTCTCCGTAAAAGTGAAAAGGGATTATAGGCTATTGGTAAGTGGGTTGTCGGTAAATAAATTGTCGGTAAATAGATTATTGGTAATGTGTAGGTTACATAATTTTTAACAGCTCTTTCACATCACTCACGTGGCGACGGCTAATAATCGGGCGCTGTTTGGTATCTGCCAGGCGCACTTGGAACTGTCCTTGCGGGGCACGTTCAATAGCTTCTATGTGTTTTGTCGACACTAAGGCATTGCGATGCACTCGAATAAATCGCGGGCCAAATTCTTCTTCCAGCTCTTTTAAGGTTTCATCTAATAAATGTTCACCGTTGCAGTGATATACAGTGACATATTTGTGATCAGCAACAAAATAACGCACATCTTCCAGCGGAATTAATTCAATGCCGCGGCGGGTTTTTGCGCTGATATGATTGCGCGTATTGCTGCTGCTAACAGGTTTTGTTTGGGCTGCGGCGCGTTGCACTTTATTTAATTTTTGTGCTTTGTTGAGTGCATCTTGTAGCTGTTCACTTTTGATAGGCTTTAATAAATAACCGATGGCTGCAGTGCCAAATGCATCGAAGGCATATTGATCAAACGCAGTGCAGAAAATGATCGCGGGTGGGCAATCCAATGCGCTTATTTCATGCGCAAGTGCGAGGCCATCTTTGCCCGGCATGCGGATGTCGAGCAAAATAATATCGGGGTCATGTTCGTCAATGGCGGTGAGCGCTGCTTCAGCATTGTCAGCTTCGGCAATCACATTGTGCTCATCCAGCTTTTCAATCATGCGCACCAGGCGTTCGCGTGCGAGTGGTTCATCATCAACAATTAAAATTTCCATTCGGTAGTCTCGTAGAAAATGACTTGCAAAAAGTAGCTCTAAAAAATCTTCGCAAAAAACTTGTTACAAAAATAAATTGTTATAAAAAATAAAACTCAGGAAATTTACTCAGGGGAGAGCGGACAAAAAATGTAGGTGGTGAATATGCCATGCTCTTCACTCGACGAAAGCCGCGCAGCACTGCCGTAATGTACTTGTAAACGGTGGCGAATATTGTCAAGTGCCATGTGGTTATGGCGACCAACGTGATTGTCAGTTGGTGTTAAATTTGAGGGCTGTATTTTTTTTATTAACGGGTAAGGGTTGGCAATTGCGATCATCAATTGATTTTTGGCTTGCGAAATTTTAATGCTGATATTGCCCCCTTTTACCAAAGGTTCAATGCCATGAAAAATAGCATTTTCAACCAAGGGTTGTAGCATCAAACTGGGGATTTTTAAAGCGTTATTAAGTTGCGCAATTTGCCAATCTACTGTTAAACGTTTCCCCAAGCGCAATTGTTCAATTTCTAAATAGCGACGACATAGCGTGATTTCATTTTCAATGGGAATGAGCGTAGGTTCTGCCAGGCTAGCGCGAAACAGTTCAGCTAAATCTTCTACCACGCGCTCTGCCATCTCAGGGTCTGAAACTATCAGGCTCGCGATACTGTTCATACTGTTGAATAAAAAATGTGGGCGAATGCGCGATTGCAGCGCTTGAATGCGCGCCTCTAGTTCGGCTTTTTGTTGGTTGCGTAATTGTTGTTGTAAATACAAATAGCGCAGCGAAATGCCGGCTAAGATCACTGCCGTAATAAGATTGCCGAGGAGTTGCCAAAAATCGAGTTGAACTTGCTGCTTGCTGATAAATATAGGGGTAGTAAACGCTTGCAGGATAACTTGACCGAAGAGCGAGAAAACTATTGTTATGACCAGTACGGTGCCGTATGACGCTAGCCCTGCTTTTAGTGGAGGCCAGCGGTTTAGCCAGGGCCGTAAACGGCAGATGGCCATTGCGCTCACTAAGCTAATCCATTGAATTTGAATGGAATAAAGCCCTAGCAAATCCCAATTTAGGTGCGGCAAATGGGTGTTATTGATGGTCATTAACACGGCAATTAATTCGGCTGCCAGTACCAGCAGCAATATGGCTTGGGGGCTGCAAAGATTGGGCAAGAATTCACCATGGTTGTTTTTAAGATTTGCTGCTGTCACGCCTGCAGAGCTCCTGCCTGTGGTTAAACCTACAGAGGTTAAATATGGCTATAATGCCCGACTTTATTTCAATCTGTCTGCCAAACGATTCTCAGGAATGTCTGTTAAGAGTGATTCATCAGAAACGCGCAGCAGTCATTAACAAAACAACTTACAAATACAATGCACAGGAACCCATCTCATGAGTCAAAACGATAAGCCTATCAAACCCTGGGGCGGCCGCTTTAGCGAAGCGACTGATGCCTTTGTCGAGCGGTTTACGGCGTCTATCGGCTTCGATTATCGCCTCTATCATCACGACATTAATGGCTCCATAGCGCACGCCACTATGCTTGCCAAAGTGGGGGTATTGACCGAGGCCGAGCGCGACCAGATTATTACTGGCCTGGAACAAATTCGTGCTGAAATTGTAGCTGGTAAATTCACCTGGTCGATCAGCCTCGAAGATGTGCACATGAATATTGAAGCTGTGCTCACTCAGCGGATTGGCACCACCGGTAAGAAACTTCATACCGGACGTTCGCGCAATGATCAAGTTGCCACCGACATTCGCCTCTATTTGCGCGACGAAGTCGATGCTATCGCTAAAGAACTTACACGCCTGCAGCAGGGTTTGCTGTTGGTGGCTGAACGCGAAGCAGAGACTATCATGCCCGGCTTTACGCATTTACAAACCGCACAACCGGTAACCTTTGGTCATCATTTATTGGCCTGGTTTGAGATGTTGCAGCGCGATTACAGCCGTTTAATGGATTGTCGTAAGCGTATGAATCAGTCGCCATTGGGTTCCGCAGCCTTGGCGGGCACCACTTATCCTATCGATCGTGCTTACACTGCGCAGCTATTGGGCTTCGATGCACCAACAGAAAATTCGTTAGATTCGGTGAGCGACCGTGATTTTGCCATTGAGTTTTGCGCCTTTGCCAGTGTGTTAATGATGCACTTGTCGCGTGCGAGCGAAGAGCTGGTGTTGTGGACTTCATCGCAATTTAGTTTTATTGAACTGCCGGACCGCTTTTGTACTGGCTCGTCGATCATGCCACAAAAGAAAAACCCTGATGTGCCTGAACTGGTGCGCGGTAAAACCGGACGTGTTTACGGCCACCTAACCGCCTTGTTAACCTTGATGAAATCGCAGCCTTTGGCCTACAACAAAGATAATCAAGAAGACAAAGAGCCAGTGTTTGATGCGATTGATACCGTGAAAGATTGTTTGCGTGCATTTGCGGATATGATTCCCGCCATTCAGCCGCGTAAAGAAAAAATGTATGAGGCTGCCAAGCGCGGTTTTTCCACTGCAACTGACTTGGCGGATTACCTCGTGCGCCGCGGTGTGCCTTTTCGCGATGCCCATGAAGTGGTAGGAAAGTCTGTTGCCTATGGCGTGCAAACTGGTAAAGATTTATCGGAAATGAGCTTGGCTGAGTTGCGGGTTTTTTCTAACGTTATCGCACAAGATGTCTTCGCTGTATTAACTCTGGAAGGTTCAGTCGCTGCACGTAACCATATTGGCGGTACTGCCCCAGTACAAGTTAAGGCCGCCGTTGTGCGAGCTAAAGCCAGCTTGGCAGAGCGTGGGTGATGCGGCATTTTTGACTAAAACTTCGCTACACAATTGACGCGAGATTTTTGAGTTTTAATGAGAAAATTTTATGTACGACCAGTTTGATGCACTAATTTTCGATATGGACGGCACGCTCGTTGACAGCGGCCAGCTGCACGAATATGCATGGAGTATTATGTTAGAAAAATATGGCATTCCGCTTGATCGGCCTTTAATGCGTTCATTGGCGGGAGTGCCGACCAAGGGTACTATTGCAATTTTAATTGAAAAATTTAACTGCAACGTTGTTGCTTCATTAGATGAGATGAATCACGTAAAAGAAAAAATTGTATGTGAGCATCTGCACGAATATGTGAAGCCTACAGCCTTAATCGAAGTCGCTAAAAAGTACTACGGCAAAAAGCCTATGGCGATAGGTACTGGTGCTAACACCGCAGAGGCAACAACGATTTTAAAATTATGTGGTTTGGATATTTATATCAACGCTGTTGTCGGAGCCGATCAAGTACAGAATCCTAAACCTGCGCCCGATACCTTTTTGCGATGCGCAGAATTATTGGGTGTAACTGCAAGCAAATGCGTTGTATTTGAAGATGCAAAACTGGGTTTGCAGGCGGCCGCGAGCGCAGGTATGGTCGGTATTGATGTGCTAGCGATTCATGGAATTGAAAATAATTATTTTTTGTAAAAAGTATCATTGATTGAGTCTTAAAGGACTATCAATAGACCAGTACACAAGCAATGGAGCGGTATATCAGGGAGTAATTCAACGCCATATCAACGTTATAGCATTTGTGAGGTGTTTCTACTCAAGTGCAAGGCAGTTGCAAGCGATCTAATGTCAAGGTGAAAAAAATGAGCTATTCTTATCAATTGTTCGGTAAATTGGCATAATTAACGCTCACATAATCTAAAAGTTTGTTTTGGTGTTCTTGTTTTAAGATGGGGTGATGTTGAATTAAGCATAGCTTCTTTAGTGCTACGTGATTTTCGTGTGAGAATATAATAATGAAAGTAAATTTCCTCAATATTCACGATTTGGTGTTTTTACTAACATCACTTGAGTGCCTGCTATTGGCAATATCCTTAAAGGTATTTCCTGCTAAGCGCGATCAACCGCGTAATATTTTAGCGTTATTTTTAATTTTGATTGCATTCGACTTAACGGCTACAGTTGTAGTGTGGAACGTTGAATTAAAAACGGCGCTAATTAATCAAACACCTATTGTTATTTCCATACTAATTTTTTGCTTGTTGCTTGAAGGACCCGCATTATATTTTTATTTGCGCTCTCTTTCGGAAAAAGTGCAGGTGCGGCATTGGAAAAATTTAATTCATTTTGTGCCATCTCTAATAACGGTCAGTATCATTTTTATCTTTAACATTAATAGTGTTGATTGGCAGCCCACTACGGTAATTGCCGGGAATAAAAAACTTGCCATTGCCTTTGTGTGGGCAATGGTAAAGCTGGTGCCGGTTATTTATGTTATCGCCTGTATTTACATTGAATATAAATTGCGTGAAATGTTAAAGCAGGTGTATTCAAGTATTTCAATTTTGGATTTAAAATTGGCAGATGTGGTTCTGTTTGGCTACTGCATGCATTGGTTATGGTCATTGTTGTCCTATGTGTTGGAAGGTTTTGTAGGGCCTGTTATTAGCGATAAGTTAGGTATCTTTGATAACTACTTAATGGTTATCCTGGTCAATAGCCTGTTTGCCTTTGGGTTAATTAATACACGTCAGCTGGTGAGCCCGGCGCTCACTATTATTCCAAGCAAGCCAATACCTGAATCCAAGCTTGCCTTAAAAGTAAAGGCAATAGAAAAAGGTATACAAGAACAAAAATTATTTTTGGATAGTAATATCAATTTAGAAAGATTTTCTGAACAAATCGGTTTGCGCCCCAGAGATACTTCAGCCGTACTTAAAGTACATTATCAATCTAATTTTTTTGAATTTATTAATGGTTATCGCGTGGTAGAAGCGAAACGTTTGTTAGCTTTGCCTGAATATAAGGATGAAACTATTTTAGAAGTGATTTTTAAATCGGGCTTTAATAGCCCGTCCGCTTTCCACCGCTTTTTCAAACGCAATGTTGGCGTAACACCAACAGAGTATCGTAAGCAAGCGATAGCAGATATGAAGGATGATGTTTAAGGCGTGCACCGTTTAATAAACAGTTACACCGTCAGGGTATGAATTAATAAGGAGTCAACTTGGAACAATTTAAAATACTAACAGACTTGCGAGAATATATTAAGCTATTGGAATGAAGCAATGGAAAAGTTTTATCAAGACCAGTGCCTGAAGGAGGTAGTCCTGTATTTTATCGAAATCAAGATGTTAAAGAGGGAGTCACCTTAATTAACGGAATACAAAGGGGAGATTATTGTTTTTCTCATTGTCTTAACTGGATTGAGCCGCACGACCAAATGGGCCTTAGTTTTTCTGCTTCATGGAGCCATTTAAAATCAATATACAAGCTAAAGTCTTCAAAAAATCCCGGGAAAAATGTTAATGTATATTGGGTTCTTGAAAAAGCAGACTTGCCTAAGGACTTGAAATTCATTCCTGATCAAAAAGACGATAGACATTATTTTCTAGTCGTTACAAGAAAAATGACAGTGTATGAGTTGGTAGCGAAACTTCAATGGGTGGCTGACAGAATGACCATTGTCCGAGATGGTTCGAGGGTGCTCAAATGATATCTTGGAAGCTAAATGCCGAAAAGGAAATGATGACTTACTATGCCAATCTTTTAAATGATTGTGATGTCATAAAAATTATTGAGCGTGGTGAAATAATTAACAAAGAAGAAGCCTTGCATGTTGCTGAATTCTTTTGGAAGATGGTAGAGAAGTCTAACGAGGTTCAGTATAACAATAGTCCCATTGAGTGTGATTTTTTACTTGAAAAAATTATCAACACATTAATGGCGTATTTTAGAAGTGCCGGTTATGAGCAAGAATGGGAGGCCTTTGCAGATCTATAAGCTTTGTCAAAGCAAATAAACATCATTCCATAAAACTACAACCTAAATACTGCTGCGTGTTTTAACGATACGCTTGGGAGCTTTATGAAATTTCAAGAGATCACCCTGGAAGGGAAATATGTAAGGCTAGAGCCTTTATCGTTAGAGCATAAAGAAGGGCTTTGTGCTGCCATTGCTGATGGCGAGCTGTGGAATCTGTATGTAACCCTAGTGCCA
>JANYIO010000139.1 GCA_025362015.1 Gammaproteobacteria bacterium
TGTTCGGTGGCGAGTGCATCCGCTAAGCTGCGCTGTTTTGTGTTTTTCCAGGCCATGATCTTTTCCTCATCTGCGATGCGTTATTTTCTCACAGGAATGATTTTTTGCGACGTATTTGTTGGTTCGTGCAAAAGTCTCTTAATATAGAATTAATATTTCTAACACAAAACTGAAATTGTCTTGCGATAACGTCGTCTCTCGCCTGATTGCGTTATAGCAATCTACATTATTAGGGGCTTTAACAATCAACGGTCCCCTCTTAAATTTCGTCAACGTTTTTAACATGGCGTATTACGATGAATATTCGAATTTATATAATTTCTTTATTTTTAGGATTTATTTCTCAGAATGCGAGTGCAGCTTTAGTGACTTATAACTTCACAGCTCACATTACCGACATATTCACTGACTATACCTTAGTCGAGACAATCACCGGTAACGGATCTACCTTTAGTAAAGGTGACCTGATCAATGGAAGAGTTTCGTATGACTCAGCGGTATTGGGAAAGCAAAGAAATCCCGATGACCCCACATATGATTTTTTCGATGCGGTAAAATATCTTAGTTTTACAACGGCTTCTGGTTTTAGTTTTCAACAACATGATAATGGAAGGTTAGAGCTTGCGGATCTCACTGATAGGCATTATGAAAACCCATCGCCTATTTCTAGCTTAAGCATGCATGGCTTCAGTAGAACCCTAACAGCGAACGCATCTTCTTATGAATCTACTGAATTGGATCTCGTTGATCGCTCAACGAATGGTTTTAACATTGGTTCTAGCCTACCAATCTACGGTCTTGATGCTAATACAGTGACTTATAGGCTGTTCACTTATGCATATGGTTCTA
This sequence comes from Gammaproteobacteria bacterium, assembly GCA_025362015.1. Taxonomy (GTDB): domain Bacteria; phylum Pseudomonadota; class Gammaproteobacteria; order Pseudomonadales; family Cellvibrionaceae; genus Cellvibrio. The sequence goes on from JANYIO010000139.1 coordinate 850, forward strand.
GCTCTAGCTCTTCAGTTGACTGGTGGAGCTCTTTCTACTTCAATTCCTCAGTGGATTCTATGTCATTAGAATCTGTAACCGCTGTGCCTATTCCCGCAGCCATTTGGTTTATGGGTTCCGCGTTATTTGGATTGTTTGGAGTTGTACGGAATAAAGGATCTAAATAAAAATTTAGAAATCTTAACATGCAAATGTCATATATAAATTTTAGAGTCGATAGTTAATACCTCAGAATAGTCGTCCCAGGGCAGAAGCGCTAAGTTAATTCATATGTCAGTTTCTGCTTATTTATTGGAATGTTTAGTTACGGCTGTGTTCTTGGCATAAATGCGCTATTTTCAAAACAGAAAGATATACATTCCGAAAACCCGCATGTAGCATATTAATAACTAAAAAGCCGCTAATTACTCCCCAATACCTGCACCACATTACTCAACGCATTTTCATAAATTTCATCCATCGGTAATTTTCCAGAGGTTAATTTTCTGTTGGGTGATTTTTTGTATGCGTTAAGTATGTCGGCAAGCGGAGTCATGGTTTTATTTTCTGCTTCACCAACAATGCCAATTAAGTTTCCTTGTAGATTAAAAACACCTGAACCCATAGCGACGCCTTGAATGTGAATTGGATATCCTGCATTAATATTATTGGTATCTGCGGTTGGGGTTCCAAGAATATCTACTTTTAATTGTGGCCAATCAGCTTGATCATGATTCTGTGGTGAAAACCCAATGATATAAATCGGAACGCCAGGGAATGCCGTTTTATTGGCAAGATTTAATGTAGTAGTATTTTTGAAAGGCTGGTCCAGAATCAATACGGCAAGATTGGCAGTTGGAATTTTTTGTGCAATGCGCGCATTCATTTCTCGGCCTAGTCCATTTCTCACGTGTAAAGTCTTAGCTTTTTCTATCCCCATAAGGTTAGTAAGTACTTGCCTGCCATTATTAATTACAACACCTGTTGTTAAATAATTAAATAGTTTTAGGGTTGTTAATTTAGCCGTGGTGAATGGTTTTAGTTGAATAGCAGTTGATGTTGTTAAATCTGTAGCAAAAAGCTGGTGCGTTTTAATTTGTTGTTGCATCAGCTGCAGCGAATTATTGTCTGGGTAATGTTCAAGCGTTGTTTCTATTAATTGCATGGCGGGAGTTGTTTGTCCACCGATGGCCAATAGCCATGCGTACAGTAATGTTGAATCTATAGTGTCAGGGTGTTCTGCCTGAGTGTGGGCGGCAGCGCTCAATGCGTGGCGGTATTCACCTGCTTGCATTAAGGTTTGAATTAAACCTAATTCTATTTCTACTGCGTGAAAATTTCCTGCGGCTTGTTCCAGTTTATTGCGCGCGCGGTCAGTGTGACCTTCACTTAAATCTTTACGCATTGTTTGTTGAATGCTATAGATTTTTTCCTGAATGTCGGTTGAGTATTCTTCAGAAAAAGCGAATGCTGGCAACATTGCGTAAGTAATAAAGAGTAATGTAATGGAAATAGTTTTCATGGTTACCAAATTAAAAAATAGGAAATAGGAAGTAAGGAGAAAAGCAGAGAGAAAAATAAAAACCCCGCTAAAAACTCTAGCGGGGTCTAGGTAAAAACATTAACCATTATTGGTTAGTGTTCGCACCAGTCACACAGGATGTTGAAGTTGCTGGAGCATTCAAGCGTGTTAAACGCGGTTTACCTAAAGAGGCATCAGCTGGGTTGTAAGCATTAAAACCGTTGATCATATTGAAGTTTGCCAAGTAAGCAGACAAAGCATCAATATCTTGAGC
>JANYIO010000180.1 GCA_025362015.1 Gammaproteobacteria bacterium
CAGCTGATCTCTTTTCCTATACGGGTTGAGTTATGCACTTCGCGGTTGAATCCGCCAAAGAAAACGATCGTGTTTTTATTTTTTATGCGGGCCACGGAATGACGCGTGAATTACCGAATGGCAAAGCACTAGGCTATTTAATCCCTGTCGATGCTGCAACCGATAAATTTCAAAACCGCGCCATTAGCATGACCCAAATTAATGATTTTTCATCGCTGATTCCAGCCAAACATGTTTATTTTGTTATGGATAGTTGCTATAGCGGGCTTGCGCTAACTCGCGCTGGCGTTAGCATTGGCCAATCATTGAATTACATTAATCAAATTACTGGCCGCAAGGCAAGGCAAATTCTTACAGCAGGTGGTGCTGATCAGCAAGTTTCAGATGGCGGCCCCAACGGGCACTCTATTTTTACCTGGACATTTTTACAAGCGCTTGATGGCTTAGCCGATACCGACAACAATGGCTACGTTACCGCCTCTGAAATTGGCACCTATGTTTCTCCAGTAGTCGCGAGTTATGCAGAACAGACACCTACCTTTGGCAATCTACTAGGCAGTGAAGGTGGCGATTTTGTTTTTAAAGTACAGGCCAATGCAGTTGCAGAAATCAACGAAAAAATGAATGCGGAATCACAACGCATTGAAGATGAATTAAATTCAGTGCGCAAAAATACCACCGCAAATGTTAAACGCCGCCTTGAATTAGAAGTAGCCTTAACGAAACAGAATACCAATACTGCCCCGACTGTTGTAGCGACAATAACAAGCACCGGATCCATGCAAAGTGTCTCTGCGAATAGCTCACAATCGACAGCAGCTATTACTCCACCACAGAACACCGATGAACGTAAAAATCAGGCGCGCCGCTTAAACGCATCAGCATTAGAATTTATGAAAGAAAAAAAATACGCGCAGGCAAAAATCGAGTGGGCTGAAGCGATTAGACTAAACCCTTACAACCCAACGATAGTGAATAACTATGCTTACGTATTGGATCAACTTAATGAAAACAATGAAGCTTTAAAATGGTATTACCGTACGGTAGAACTCGATCCGAAACGTACCGCACTATACTGGAACCTGGGTGACATTATGGTCAAGATGGGTCGCAAACAAGAAGCTATCCCCTACTACGAAAGATTTCTACATCTTTATCCATCTTATAAAGATGCGAAACAAATGCGTGATAAAATTGAGGAATACAAAAACTTAGCAACCGAGATAGAAAATAACTCGGTTGAAACTAACAGCAACCTTGTGAAGTAAATATTGCGCCACATGAGTTAAACTAAACTCGGGAGCAAGCTCCCGAGATTTTTGTCGTTGCAAGACAAGCACTCAAACTTTTACAACACCTTCAAATACTCCAAAATTGCGACCGCTCCAGCTTTGTCATCACTCCAATCCAGCTTATAAGTTTTACCATTATCCGTAAGAGTACCCGCGTGCCCTACTGCATTTAGCGCCGGGATGGCATTGGTGTCGAACAGCATGGCATTTTTAAGATTTGCACTGAACTTCACATCTTCTTTTTTCCATACGAAGCCAAGTTTTTCCTGGTCATACTCTTCTATGCCGCGCAGAAAAGTTTGTGGTCGCTCGTTGGCGATTAACACATGGTAAAGCGTGGGCACGGAGCCATTGTGGAAATAAGGCGCTTGCGCCCAAATGCCACTCAGTGGGCGCGCGTTGTAACCGCGTTGTTGTGATAAAGGGCGCATAGCTAATTCTTTTTTGCCCGCTAGTGAAATGCCTTCGAATTCTGCGCAAGGTTTTCGCGTTTGCCCCATTACATTGATGCTGGTATTTTCGCTACAGGCGTCGTAAAAACTTGAACGGCCACCACGCTCTATAATCCAGTCCACAGTATTGGCGCGCCCCATGGGTGTGCCAATGTTTCCGTAAACTTTGCCATTGTGTGGCTGATGGCAGTCTGCGCAATTTTGTGCGAACAGTGCTTTACCTTTATTGGCCAATTTTATATCAACATTGAACGGATAGGGATTCGCAGGCAAGCCATCGAGCAACTCTTCGGCAAATGCCGCAATACGCACATCGGTATTTGCCAAACCCAGCGTTAACTCTGCCGCAATATTGCGATACATAGGAATAGGCACGCTGCCATTCCATTGTCCACCGCCGTTAATTAATTCTTTGTGGTCGCTACTCCAGGAGGCTTTGCGTTTGCCCTGCTCCCATACCGACATATAATCGGTAACGCCCTGCGCTTTCGGCAAGATTAAAAATGCAAACCAACCTAACACCGGCTTTTTCTTTAATTCTGCATAAGCGTTGGACGCACTCAATCCAGTAGCATCGGCCATGCCGGGAATACCTTCATGCATTTGTTTTTTAATGCTCGCATAATTTTTATCGACCAAAGCATCGTAGCCAATTTTTTCGCTGGCGACTCGTTGCAAAAATTTTGGAATTATCACGCTGGCTTGCTGTTTGAAAAGTGCGATTTGCGTAGCCTCATAATCCGCATCAAATTGCTTGTTGCCAAATGCAAAATTTTTGTAAAAATAATTCGCATCGCTTGCATGAACCTCATCTAAAACAGCAATAACTTTTTCAGTGACTTTCGCTGTTGATGCTGTGTTCGCACTAGTCACGCTTTCACTCAATATCTGCTCAAAAGTTTGTGTGACCTTCGCGCGCATCAAGGGAAGATTAAAGCGAGTGTTGACTCCGCCTTCGAGGTGCTCATAAGTACCGTCTGGCAACTGCACGCGACCTATGTGGCAAGCACCGCAGGTAATGGAAGAATAATCGATGGTATTATTTAGATTTTGCGAAAGGCCGCTAAAGCCAATTCCCAAAGGTGCAGGAAAATTTGCTTGGCGTTCGTCGATAAACAAACCGACATCTTCCAAAAAATTATCGCCACTACCCCAAAGCTCTGGTGCCAATTTTGGCAAGAGCTTTAATAGGATGAATGGCGTGCCATCGGTTTCACTAAAGGGGAAATTTGCAAACCATTGATACGCAGCAGCATGTTGCGTCAAATAATTTTTCTTAGCTTCATTCTTATTTGAATAAAACTCGCTCCAGCTAGCAGGAACATCCTCAACCACGGCAGGTGATGAGGGAGCTTGCAGTTCGCGTGCATCGCAGGATACTAAAAATAATGTCAGGAGTATGAGTAATTTTTTCATATTATTCTCTTTGATAATTAGTTAGCTTGACATCGCCAACCCGAGAGTCCGGGCTCTTGTAAAATTCAATGAAGGTTCATTTGCGGGCAAAAGCAGACGCTGATATCGCTCGCAAGACATATAAAAGTGAAGTGCAATGGTACTAGTAAGACCATGCATTTTGAATAACTCAATTTCTTCAGGCTCCATCACTTCTTCAGCGTCAGCTGGTGAGGACACTACGATTCGAGAAACATCTAATGCAGCCTTTAAATCATTACTGGCTATCCAGGAGCTCTCCCACAAAACAACTTCTTCACCATTAACTATTTTACAAATAGCTTCTTCGCTAACAAAATTTATATTCACTCGTCGCGTAACCCTCTGAAGCCATATTTCTAGATGTCCATTGTAAGGAACTCTAGCCATTTTGCTTCGTACCCCTTCCCATAGAAAGCCTTTTTCTTCTACCGATGCTAGAGATATTAAGTGGCTCAAGATTCCAGCAATTGCTGGGAACGTTGCCGGTGATACAAAAGCGATATCTGTTGCTATCGCTACTTGCACTGCAAGATCATCAGGTTTTTCAGATTGCTTTGATATTTTGCGGAGGAATTCACTTACCAATCTTCTCAACGCTCCACTGTTAGGAAAACGTTGCCCAAATGAATGCAATCTTAAAAGTTGCTTTTGAATAGTTTTTGCATTTGCCGTTCCAAGATCTTGAAGATCTATCCCAGCTAGTTTGTCTGGTTTAATCGAACCTTCAACAACATTTCGGCTAGAATAAGTTTTGGAAACTTCTAATTTCATTCCCACAGTACGAAGTTTGTCACTAATGATCTTGAGTACAAATTCTGCTCTGTCATCACTATTTGCAAAGATTCGATAATCATCACGATATCTGAGAATCTTAAAATCATTCTCTCCTTGCAGCCCTCGATTAATTTCAAAATCTATGTAGCCAAGTACAATTTCGGCTACAAAATCCATTAAAACTGAACCTTGAGATATGCCATTGGTTTGCCCATATCGGCTTGACTGGATATGAAAATCAATTTTGTTGCCTAGAAGTGAGTTTTTTCGGCGATTCTCTTTTGCATTTTCCACTCCATGTAATGCCCAAGAAATACTATGCGTATACAGTGAACCATAGCAGTCCGTTACATCGGTATGAAGTATGTGAGTATATTCTAGTGAGCAAGTTAACGAGCGTTGCTCAATCTTTTGCCACCAATTCATTACCTGCGCGGCTACATCACTCTGTTGATTCACAGACATGACAGGTGCGCTACAACATTCAACAACTCCTCCCTCAAACTCCGCGAATCTATTTTTAATTAAACTCCAGTTTTCATGCTCGCAAATCGTATTAACTAGTGATACGTAAATTGCAGGATGCATCAGCTCATATGGGCGCCAAGCCAATTTTCCATCTTTGTTTGCTATTAGATTGTAATTTACTCCTGAAAAATCTCTAGGATTTTCAGATTTAAATTGGGAAAAATTGCCCCCATTCATTATTTGAGACACAGCGGAGATAATTGGTTCGAAGCTAATATATCTGGGAAGATCGCCGTTGAAGTAACTGTTGCACTTTAGAAAGTGCGACCTAGCTTCTTCATTAGTAAGATCAACTAATTTTTTCATTTTTGAAAAACTCGCTCATATAAATTTTTGTCTTGTACGGCATCTGTTTCTATCGTCTAACATTTTAATAGCATGCTTTGTCTAAGCAAAAACCGCTGACCATTATTTAGTTGGGCAAAAAAATTCGCGCGCTCATTAGCAATCGATGATTGGGGTCGAGTAAGATGATTGGGGTCGGAGTAACATTAAACCAGAATATCCCCGGTGTCCGCTTTGGGCACGAAGCCGTCCTTCTCCCACTGATACAAACCACTACAAAATCATCCGTAAATAACTTTCACAACAATCGTTATTGACCATTACACCGAATTACACAAACTCTATTTATTTTTAAAAGTTACAAATTAAATACCAATTTAAACGACACTCCGCTAATAGCATTAACTCCCTAGTTTCATACCCGATTGAGAATAGGCACTTGTTTCAACCAGTTCAAGTTTTTTTGTTAAAAGAATTTGATTGTATTTAAATTATTTTTAAAGCTCTTAAAGGCTTTGTCAGGCAGTTGAAATCGATGCAGGAATTTGGCGATGCGGATAAAGCGATTTTGAAGATTTGAATGCACACTAAAATCTGCCTATCCCTCCTCGGGATAGGCAGTCGTTAAAACCCTAATCAATCCTTGTTCATGCAACTTGCATAATAGCTAACACTTGCGGGCCAATCTGAAAATACACCTATCACACCAACATCTTTTGCTAATACATGTAACACGTTCATCATGTCGCCATCGTTATTCAGGGCTGAATTAACTGTTTGGTAATACCAGCCGCCGCCATTTTTAAGGGGGCCTGCACGCTCGAATGACCAGGTGATAATATTTAACCCTGCAGCTTTTGCATTGCGTGCATATTCGGATGGAATTATTTTGTTGTTACTGTCCACTGCGACCAGTGCCCAGATCGGTGGCGCAACAATTTTTACACCTTTAGCCGCATAGGTTTTCAATTCTGTTGCATTCGGTAATTCTGCAGGTTCGTTAGCGTCATCCAAATACACAGCTTGTTTGCCGAACTCAGGTTCGTGGCTGATCCAATAAAGAATGTCGTTGAGATCAAATGATTGCGCATAAACATAGCGACCACGAATGCCGGCTGCATGATATTCATTAATCATTTGTTGCGCGTAGTCCTGTTGCGTGTAAGTTCCCTGGAAAGGCATGGTCACACTCGGCGCTTTTAATTCCGGGGTAAATTTAACACCGAAACTTTTAAATAACTGAATGCTTTCCGCGTGACTCAACAAGGTGCCTTTGCCAGCGTATAAGTCTGTGCGCCATCCTGGAGTGCCTTTTTGATATTCTTCAGGTGTTGTTGCTTGGGGATTAAACCCATCCATTTTTCCTTGCAAGGATTTGAATTCTGCAAGAGTGATATCACTGGTGCAACATTCTGCACTAGCAGACGTACCCGATTTTCCATCAGCAGGTGTAAATGGTTGATGACATTTACTGGCGAGCGGCGTAGTTAAAATATTGGTGGTAGTGTGCAGATCACATTGTGAATGGCGGCAGACGAGTTGTTTATCTTTGGTAAAAGTAACATCGCACTCTATAACTCCGGCACCCATTTTTGCAGCGGCTTCATAAGATTCCTCGGTGTGTTCTGGAAATTGTAATGGCGCTCCACGATGCGCTATTGAAAAACTTGTTCTTTTGAACGGACCTTTTTCGCACTGTTTTAATTTTTGTTTTAGCGGGCTTTCATCCATGTCTTCCACTAAATAAAATGGACGTGGCCCAAGTTGAATGGATGAATCATAACGATCATAATTATTGTCGCTATTGTTGTATGGACTGTCGTTGTGGTAATTGTCGGCAAATGTATTTATAGAAAATAAAGAGGCACTGATTATCAGGCCAATTAAAAAGCTGGTGGGATGCGTCAATCGTTTTAGCATAATATTTTTTCCTTCCAAAAGATGATTGAGGTGCAATACTCCGAAGACGGCATGTATCGGAGTAACAACCTTAATCGCCCCACATGAAAGTTCTTTGTTATTTTGATGAAACTTATTTGCTGCTTTTATGAATAATGGGTGACTATTTTGTTACCAAATTAAATTAAGTGTTAATGTCGAATAAAAAGCGACACGTTTTTTCTAGAAATGGCGCATTAAATTGCAAAAAAATTCAGGTAATACTTTCACCTTAGAAAAAATTTTATCAGGTTATTTCAATAAGGCACAAAAAACTATTGGGCAAGACCGAGTTTGCATTTACGACCGTGCGTCGAATAACTCATGCTATAGTCGTTTGGTTATTATTCTAAAACTTAGCTGCTGTAGGGATAAGTTTTAATTTTTTTGAAATGCTTACTGACGCTTTTTACAGTTGTTACCTAAACCCAGGGGGATGGTATGTATTGTTGGCATATGGCAAGTTTCCGTTTTGTATTTTTACTTTTCATTTCACTTCTTGTAGTAAATTCTTCATTCGCTGCACCACCGAATTGTGCAAAGGCAGTCGCCAGCCCGAATAACTTATGGCCGCCGAATCATAAGTTCGAAGAGATCGCCGTTAATGGCGTTACCGATCCCGATCGCGATGCCACCCGCATCGTTATCAATTGCATTATGCAAGATGAGCCGCTCAATAAAACGGGCGATGGCAATACTCAATACGATGGCTATGGTCTCGGCGAGTCACGCGCGCATGTCCGCAGCGAACGCTCCGGCAATTTAAACGCCCGCTTCTATCACATTAGCTTCAGTGCTTTCGATACCCACAACGAATCCTGTACCGGCGAAGTGCTAGTCAGTGTTGCCCATAATCCGCCTAGGCCACCAATAGATGGCGGCCCGCTGTATCAATCAACCCAGCAACAAGGCACTGGCTGCGGTGGCCCGCCGCCACTAAACCATCCGCCGATTATCACCAGCCAGCCCGTGCTTACCGTCGTAGCTGGAACGCCATACCGCTATGATGTTGATGCGGTTGACGCAGATGGCGATACACTGACTTATAGCTTGTTAACTTTTCCAAATAATATGAGCATCGACAGTCTTACCGGCTTGATCAATTGGCAACCGACCACCGCGAATATAGGCAATGTTCAAGTCAAAGTGCAGGTAAGCGACGGCAAGGGTGGCAGCGCACAGCAAGCTTTCACAATCAACGTATTGCCTCCGCAAAATAACCCGCCAATTATCACCAGCCAGCCAGTGGTTACCGTCCAGGCCGGAACACCTTACAATTATGATGTTGATGCAGTTGACGCCGATGGCGATGTACTGAGTTACAGCTTGTTGACGGGCCCCGGCACTATGAGCATCAATAGTGTTACGGGCTTGATCAGCTGGCAACCGACCAACCTTGATGTCGGCAATGTTCAGGTCAAGGTACAGGTAAGCGACGGCAAGGGTGGCAGTGCACAACAAGCCTTCACAGTCGCCGTGACGCCCGTTATAGTTCCGCAAAATCACCCTCCAACCATCACCAGCACACCTGTGCTTACCGTCGTAGCCGGAACGCCGTATAGCTATGATGTTGAAGCGTTTGACGCCGATGGTGATGTGCTGAGTTACAGCTTGTTGACTGCCCCCAGCAATATGCATATCGACAGCCTCACCGGCCTAATCAGTTGGCAACCAACCAATGGTGATATCGGTAATGTTCAGGTCGATGTATTAGTCAGCGACGGTAACGGGGGCAGTGCAGAACAAACTTTCACCATCGCCGTGCTACCAGTTCCGCAAAACCATCCGCCGATCATCACCAGCACGCCTGTGCTTACTGTCGAAGCTGGATCGCCGTATAGCTATGATGTTGAAGCGTTTGACGCAGATGGCGATGTACTGAGTTACAGCTTGTTGACTGCCCCTGGTAGCATGACTATCGATAGCGCTACTGGCTTGATCAGTTGGCAACCAGGCGACTCTGATGTCGGTAATGTTCAGGTCAATGTACTGGTCAGCGATGGCAAGAGTGGCAGCGCAGAACAAACTTTCACTATCACCGTTACGCCATTTATAGTTCCGCCAAGCTAGTCTTTCGCCCTCAAGAGCTAGGCTTGCTCCTTGCGAGCTTAGCTCTTTGTAGCATTCGCTAAAAACCAAATTAATTATGTGCCCTCTTTAGGGCTTTCTTCTTTATCCTGATCTTTATCTTCTTTTTCTCCTTTTAGTTTTTTATCCTTTTTTGTTTTTGTTTTGGGGCGATTCGGATGCAGCTCTACATCTACTTCCTCTTCAGTTTTTAGAAGTGAACGCAATGCGATATGTACAGCCGGCTGTTCACGTTCTGTTTTTTGGAAAATCTCTGTTGGTGTGAGCTCTGATGTCTTTCCTCCCTTAAGCTGTTCAATCAACTCAATGCCACCCGCACCTTGATAAAGTACTTTATCTTCCGAATCTCGAAGCTGAGTAACCAATGTTGATGAGGCAAGTGTACCCTCTGCGTTGCCTGACGGAGCATCAAAAAAATTGAATTTTTTAATCGGTTTGAGGGTATAAATATTTTGGCTGGCGCCGTGCCAATAAGCATTTTCACCTTTGTAACTTGCCTGAGAGCGAATGACAGTTGGGTATAAAACAGTGGTTGAAGGATCTAACTTTAATGAAGCTAATGCATGTTTACGTATAGCTAACACGCGAGCCTCATCATACTTGCCAGTGAGTGGGTCGTATAAACCTTTAGTACTGTCAATTTCTTTGTCCATAACTTCAAAAATGTTGGGGCCGCGAATAACTTCCCATGCCGGGTTAGTTAATTCTTTTTCGATTAGAGCAAGAAAACGTTCTTTGACTTCAGCCGTCGCAACAATTTTTTTGCTGCTAACAGGAAGAAGAATAATTTTCTTCGTGCTTGCCAAAATAGTGTCGCGTGGAACGAGTAATGGTGAATCCTCCTTTCTTGCAATGCCTTGCGGAGGTGCAGGTAAATCGTCCGCTTTTATGAGTTCAGGATTCAGATTTTTATTTTCAGCATTGCGAGCAATTTCTTCAGGGGTTTTAACTAAGGGCAATGTTGCAATCGCTACTCCACGTTCTATACGTTGATTATCGCGAAGCACTTGATCCATCGGTACCGATAAAAAACCGGAGACGCCTTTAGTACTAGCCGGGTCGTAGTAATTCGCAAGTTGGATTCCGCCAAAACGACCATAAACAATTTTATCTTGTGTGTTTACAAGCTGGATTAAAAATGAATACCCAGATAAGGTTCCAGATAATGAAGGGTTGCCAAGAAAAAATTCTGCTACTGCATTAGGCGGCATCTTTCCCAAGCTACATTCAATTGCGCCATTCAAATAGGCGTCCGATCCGAAAAAATGAGCTTGCTCCAAACGCACGCTAACCATTAATAAAGCATTGAGGTGTTCCTTCTCAATAAAATCGCGCCGCGCTGCAGCTTTAATCGCCTGAGCTTGTTCAGCTTTATACGCTCCTGTGTCTGGGTCGTAGACCCCGCCGAGTTTTTTATTGAGATTGTCGTATGCCCCTATGTATGCTTCGTGTGTTACTACCTCGTAGCCGGCATCACTTAATTTTTTTACGATTGCGGCTTCAATGGTAGCCTTCAATTCCACGCGCGATTCAAATAACTCGGGCAAGGCAATAGGTAAAATGCCAATACGTTTTACGTTGCCAAGAGTTTCATCACGAGATGCCACAAAAAACCCAAGTGATTGGTCGGAGGGAATATCCAATTTTTTTACAGGTTTTTTGGATTTTGTTTCGGCGCCAGCCAATAATGAAACCAGCGATAAGCAAACAAATAAAACGAGTGATATTTTTTTAAGTGATAAAGATTGCATGTTGTTAATGACTCCTTAGATTAAAGTGTTTCCAGGTAAATTTTGATGATTGGTGCATCAGCTGCGTTTGGTTTTTGTTGTAAGTAGGCCATAAGGTTCTTTTTTGCCGCTTCATTATTTTCAAATTTTCTATATAAAAGCCCTAATTCACGCCATGCTTCTGCGGGTGCATTTTTATAGGTTATGGCCTCTTCATATAATTGAGTGCTTGCACTCAATTGCAGATCATTAGTGGAAAATTCGCGGGCATACTCTGCACGCATGAACACTGTTTCGCCATCTTTCTCTGATTCGCTTTCAACGCGAGTTAAGACGGTGGTGAATCGTTCAGTATTTGAATCTTTTTTATCTGATCGAGCCAATTCAAGTCCATATTTATGAAGCATTAATTTGAAGTATTTCTCATCCAATGGTTTTAATTCTTTGTTAGTTATTTTTTCTGATGCACTGGTGAGTTGTTGTCCACGTTTTTCGAGTTGCGTTAAGTTAGATAATGTTGTTCCACCAAATCTTTTTTCTTCAGTTAAGGTTTGCGCTAATCGTATTGTTGCAGCGTAAGATTGCGCTATGTCAAAACCGGCAGCGGCAATCCAGTTCAAGGCTAATTGGTCCGTCTCCGTTTGTAATTTAGAGTTTAATGCTTCGGTCTCTTTTGCTTGACTTGATAAAATAGGTAACGCAGCGAGTCCCCCAGTGAATACCACAGCCAATAAATTTGGAACCATGCGCTTTGCTTCATTGCGTTTTTCGATTAAATTGTTTTTGCTATCCGCATCTTGTCTAAAAACACTGGCCATTTCGAGAGCCAGGAGACCTGCAAGTTGCGCTTCATTTTGAAGTCGAGCAATTAAACCTGTAGAAACATAGATTGCACCATTATCCAGGCAGTAAATATAAGGCAGTGAATTTCGTAAAGCATGAATACGAAAGAAACCTTTAGCGGACACCTCGTCCCCAACAATTCTATCCACCATTTTGGCTAAGTATTCGTTGACATCGGGCGCAGTAACTAGCTGTGCATTTGCGTTGTAACCGGCTTCAATTCTATTTGCGTCAATAATTCGGTTTTGGTGATATTGGCTTTCAGCATGCGCAGCTAAAACTGCAAGTGAACCAATCAGGAAAATACACATGAAATGATGTCGCATCACTTTCACTCCTTTGCTGTTATTAATATGTTGTTATAAACATTGCTTACTGATAAATCAATGGGGATAGCAGCACCTGAGGCTAGATCTTGCTATTTGCATTTTATCAATTGTAAGGCGAAACACAAGACTCTAAAACGTTCATATGCTGCGGCACTATCAATTCTGAATATTTCAGCCAATACTTCTTGCCTGCCCGCCTACAATCCTAGTCCCATTTTTCTCGAAAATAATGTAAATGTAATGACTGAAGGCGTTTTTCTGGCAAGGCTGATTGCTTAACGTAAACAGGCAATATTTCCGCTTCCGGAAGATCAGAAATTTATACATGGCCCCTTTGTAGATTTACAAACGTTAACTCTCCAGCTGCTGTAATTGTTCTGCCACAAAATAGCGATTTGTTCCAACGTGAGGCATTATTTTGTTTCTATTGTTTTTTGTGCACCAAATATGTATTTTTTAAAATTTATGCACACATGTAAAATGATTAATTTTAAAAATATGTTGCTGCTTTTTAATTATTAATTGTGAAGTTGGTCACTCTTAGAAAACAACTTGCAGTTGATTTCTAATTATTGCGCTGATTATTTTTTTAAATATTTTCTGCAGGGAAAAAAGCCCTGCTCTAATTCACATTTAACAGCCTTAATTTGCGTTACCTCACAAATTTGAGCACCACACAAGAAATGTGTGTAAAAGTAACGCATACTGCGCGCTCTTATTGAATGACCATGAAAATGTCCTCGACAAATTTTCAGTATTTGGCATACACCTCTTCATGGCAATGAGCTTTACAGCCTTAACCCTTCCGTGTTTGCAATGCCCAGCTTGTCATCTAGCTGTGCGATATTAACTCGGCTGTTATTTATTAATTTTTGTCCTCAATGCTTTAAGTTACGGAGTTACCAATGTTTACGGCTTTTACTAGATTTCTTCAATCAGCTGCGCGCAGCATTATTTTAAGTTTATGTTTATTCGGTTTTGTGGCTTGTGGCGGCGGAGCATCTGGCGACAATAATGGCGCCCTCTCAAATAATGGCCCTGCCTCAAAAAATAGCGTTGTCTCATCAAGTGTTGTGAGTAGTTTGCGGGCTAGTAGCATGGCGATAAGTAGCTCCGCTATAAGTAGTTCAGCTATGAGCAGTTCAGCTACAAGTAGTTCAGCGATAAACAGCTCTGTCACAAATAGTGCTGTAACGACTAGCTCGCCAGACAAGACGCCTGCAGCGAGTAGCGCTTCCAGTGTGGGCATGTCGGCTGCCAACTCAAGCGTTACGCCTATCAAGTCATCAGTTGGTCTCAGCTCTTCTGTCAGCATGAGTTCGGCTTCGGTGCGTAGCTCTCTCGCGCTAAGCTCAAGCTCTCTTGCCGCTAGCTCCCGCAGTTCGGTTGCAATAAGCTCTAGTAGCTCGATTGCAGTAAGTTCCAGTAGTCCGACTGCAGTAAGCTCAAGCAGTCCAATTGCAGTAAGCTCCCGCAGTTCGACTGCAATAAGCTCCAGTAGCTCGATGGCAGTAAGTTCCAGCAGTTCGATTGTAATCAGTTCAAGTTCTGTAGCCAGTGTAGCGAGCTCAATTATTTCCAGCTCAAGCAGTTCTTCCGCTGGGCTTGGCGCTATAGTTCCTTTATTTAACAGCACGACACAATTGGAATCCGTTATTCAATTTGATCGCGGTGATGCTTTAGTGACACGCTTTTCAGATCGTGCGCGCGATCGTCACGCAAAAGAAAATCACTTCCAATTGCATGATCACTATTTACCTTTTTATTGGGAAAATCGTACAGCTTCGATCGAAATTGTTGATTTTGTTGCCAAAGGCGGCACCACTATCAGAATGAATGTTACAACCTTAAATAAACTTGATGATCTACAAGCAGAAAATCGTTGGTGGTATATCGGCAATAATACTCTCGCTGAATTTTGTGGTAACGGTGTTATGAATGTTGTTGATTCAACGCACTATTGGAAAGAATCATCCGTTAACTGTCGTGAAAATTTCCGTCAAATTAAAGTGGGCGATAAGTTGGAAATCGAAGTGAGTCAATTTATGGATGCCGCGACTTTGCCACGCGGACGCAATCATTATTATGGTAGTACTTTTCTATATATTGTTGGCAAGGGACTTGTTCCGTGGGATGTTACTGACATGGTTCCGTTTGTGGGTGGTAAAACTTATCAGCGTGATTCTATTGAAATGCCAGCCTCAGCACAGTTAGGCGGCATTCATAGTTTAAATCGCCAAACATCTGCAGAACCTGCCGATCATTTTATGCAAATGGCTTATGGTCTAAATTATGACAACGGCCAACCATTTGTCTTGGGGCGTCGTTTGGCACACACCGAATTTACAACCGGAAAACATGACGAGTCAGATGAAAATGGAATCTTTGATGAGTTGGTTGGCAAGGCTGGCCCTAACTTTGTAAATTCTGCATGCGTTCAATGTCACAACCGGAATGGTCGTGCGCCCGTTGCAGCTATAGGTGAGTCGCTTGTGAAATGGGTATTCAAAGTAGGTGATGGTGCGGGCAAACCGTCACCTACTATTGGCCGCGTATTGCAACCTAATAATATCAATGGAGTATCTTCTGGCGAAGGTACAGTGTCTATTTCTTCATTTACTGAAACAAATGGTTTGCGTAAACCAAATTTCCAATTTGAGCACGGTGCACCGGCAGCTTTTTCGGCGCGTATAGCACCGCAATTAGTCGGCATGGGTTTATTGGAGGCAATTCCAGAAAGCGCAATTCTCGCTAACGCCGATGAAAATGATATCAATGGCGATGGCATTTCCGGTAAAGCGCAAAAAATAATTGATCCCGTAACCGGTGATGTAAGGCTAGGTCGTTTTGGTTACAAAGCAGCAGCAACAAGCGTGCGTCATCAAGTGGCGGCAGCATTAAATACCGATATGGGGGTAATGACATCTGTGTTGCCAACGCCGGATTGCGGAACGGCTCAAAGTAATTGTGGCAACACCAATGGTGCAGAATTATCGGATACACACTTGACCAATTTAGTTAAATATATTTCTTTATTAGGTGTGCGTTCACAACGTGATTATGGCAACACACAAGTGATTCAGGGCAAGGTGTTGTTTACCTCTTCCGGTTGCGCGGCTTGTCACGTTGATACCTTTAAAACCAGTAGCTTTGCACCTTTGGCTGAGTTACGAGATCAAACGATTCATCCTTATACTGATTTATTGTTGCATGATATGGGCACTGGTCTTGCGGATAATTTAACCGAAGGCCTTGCTGTTGGAGCCGAATGGCGCACAGCACCACTATGGGGTATCGGCTTGTCGCCCTGCGTGACTGGTGGTGTAACCGGACCAGAAAATTCGGATGGGCTGCCCTATGGTGTTGATGGCCATAAAACCTGTACACCTGATGCAAATTATTTACACGATGGTCGCGCACGCACACTGGATGAAGCTATTCGTTGGCACGGTGGTGAAGCGTTAAAAGCTGAACAAAATTACGAAGCGCTTTCACAATCCGATAAAGATGCTTTAATAAAGTTTTTAAATTCTCTTTAAGAGTTGTAATAAATGGAGTTTTGAATTCTGTAACCGGAGATCACTCTCTCTCGTTTATTAGTCAATAATTAAACGCTCAAGTAAAAAAACCAGCCGATTGGCTGGTTTTTTTATGCCTGCTAATGAATAACAAGAAGTTACGGTAATGGATAAAAAGGAGATAACATTGCGCGGCTTGCAGCCTCAGTTTTTGTTGCGTCAAAAATACGTGTATAAAAGGCTGCTTTCATATTTTTTGCTTCGATTGGAAAATAATTCAACGCAAAACTTTTTGCATTTTCTAAGGTATCAAATGCGAAAAATCCCCCTGTCGTTTCAGTATTAACACCAACGAGCCAGGTTTTCGTTAACAGGCCAGGCTGTGCGGACAATTTAGTATTGATCTCGCTCCAGGTGTTTTTACTAAAAGGGTGGACACGCAACTGAAGTTCGGTATAAACAAACGCAGCAGGAGTTTGATTTAGTTTTCCACCAAAATAAACAGAGTTAATCGCACGGCTAGCGTCGGCGCCCGCTGTCGCATTAAAAACGCGAGTTGTTTGTGCAACACCCAAAGTTTTTGCTTCATTTGGAAAATAGTCGTTCACAAATTTTTGAGCATTTTCGAGCGAGTCAAACGCGTAGAACCCGCCCACAGAATTGTTTCCTACACCAGAGAGCCAAGTTTTATTGATAAAACCTGCTTGTTGCTTAATCGAGGTATTCAATCCCTGCCAAGGCACAGCATCAAAGGGAACAGAAATTTGCAACTCAGTATAAATAAACGCTTTAGGTTCTACGGCAATTTGCGCACCTTCAGAAAGCGATGAAAGGGAAACAGCTAAAGCGGCAATCATTTTGCGACTATTTTTCATGTTGTATCTCCAAATTGAATGAATGTAGCGATCGTTATTTAAGTGGAGAGTACTGATATGAGACGTAAGGGTGTAGATAAAGACACGACCCGTTTAAGCGTTATAGATGCGGCTAGTCGCCAATTTCGCAGATATGGTTACTCTGGTGTTGGAGTTGATGCTTTGGCGAAGAGCGCAGGAGTGACGTCAGGCGCTATTTACGCCCACTTTGGTTCCAAAGCGGGTATTTTTGGCGTTGTGCTCATTGCTGGGCTAGACCAAGTAATTACAAGTCTGCCAATGTTACAAGCGGAACACGGCGATGTCTGGACCGAAAAATTTATCGATTACTATTTAGGTGCGACACATCGAAATGACAGCGAGCAGGTGTGTGCGATGGCAAGTCTTACACCTGAAGTAATACATTTTGATGCGGACATGCAAGAAATCTACGAAGAAAAAATGCAGCACATCGCTAATATTATTGCGGGTGGATTAAAAGCATCTATTGAAAATAATTTGTCAAAAGCATGGGTAATATTAAGTTTGTTAACTGGAGGCGTAAATATTGCACGCTCGATGAAGAATGAGCAATCAGCAGAGCAAGTAGCTGCATCTGTAAAAGAATACTTGAGGGCAATTGGATGTTAACTATTTAATCGTTAGGCCGCGGTTTTTAATTATAGGCACATCCGGAAATCGCCAAAATAGTACAATTAGTTGCTACATTAACGTGTTATTTTTACGCCCTCAAAGAAAAATCATGGCTTTTCCGAAAACAATAAATTTTAATAATTAGTTTTTAAAAATTTGTTATTTTCGGAGGCGCCCGTAAGTTATTATTCGAATTTTTCGCCTGGAAACTATTCCCTATTGCTTACTAGTCAACAATTAAACGGTTGCGGGGCCACGAACCTGAGTCCTTTTTTTATATGTGAATTTTTGCACATTCAGCTAAAGGGCCAACCCCTTTTCGCTATTGCTTCGTCATAATCATTGCACAACTACAGGAACTAATACTACTTCCAGGATAACGTAAGCGTAATGACAGAAGGCGGCTTTTCCGGCAAGGCTGATCGCTTAATATAAACAGACGGTGTAGCTGCATCCTCAAGATCAGAACCGTAAACATGAGTTCCCTTTGTGGATTTTACAAATGTTAACTCTACAACTTTTGTATTCATATATTTTTCCCAGGCTTTATGGAATATTTTTGCGCAGCAAACCACAAAACTGCGACTTACAAATTGTCGGGGATGCCCAGCTCAAGGAGCGAAGCTTGTGCGATTGTTAAGCTATTACGAGTTCAAATCTATGGTCAAAATTTTGTTTTTTTAGCAGCTTGGTTAACTGAACAATATCAGCCTTTTCTATCTTTGAAATATCAACGCAATAAGTTGCATACGTGGATTTAACTTTAACTTCTTTCTCAGTAATTTTAATATATTGAAGCGTATTGGACATGCAGTTTTCAAATTCATCACCTTCCAACGAAACTTTTACCCCGCGCTCATCCTCATCCAAAAAGTTTTCGAATAAAAATGTACGACTAAGTATTAAGCTTTTAATTCCAAGCTTATCGTCACTTATGACGAAGGACACAGTTATATCGTTATCATCCTCTTCGAGATTCACAAATTCGACAAAATATTTCATTTTTCTGTTCTCGATTTAGCCTAGCGAGGCTGTTGAAAAACCTGAAAGCTCCTAGATGCGCCAACAGCCAATTTATTTATAATTAGCAAAGTCTGCAGAAGCCATTTCGAATTTACAACGCCTATTTTTAACTTATTTACAACATAAGTTAAAAACGTGTTTTTGCTTTAATGTCTTTTAATCGGGTCGCCCGCCGCAACCAGTTGTTAGGCCGCTTTCATTTACGCACATAGCGCAAGTGCGTAGCAGATTTACCATCAAAAACCGTATCAATCCGAAACTGCGGCCCAGGCTCGTTCAGGTTCTCGAAGAGGCGCCGCCCACCGCAGAACAGTACTGGCGCTAAGGCAATTTCCAATTCGTCTATGACACCCATGTTCAAGTATTGCTGGATCACATTCGCTCCACCCGCAATCCGAATATCACGATCGCCAGCAGACTCCCGAGCCAGCTCAAGAGCGCGCTCCGGCCCTTCATTGATGAAATAGAAAGTCGTCCCACCAGGGCGAACCCAAGGATCGCGTTTCTCGCGGGTCAGAACGTATACTGAATTGTGAAACGGAGCATCCTCTGGCCAGGAGACCTCGCCTTGCTCGAACATCCGCTTTCCCATGATGTTGGCGCCGATGCGCTCCGTGGTTTTGCACACCATGTCATTGACCGGGCCGGTCTCTCCCCCAGGCCCGAACTTGAGGTTCTCGCGGAAGTACTGCTGGCTCATGAGCCAGGTCATCAGCGCACCCCATTTGGCGCCCCAGCTCTTGTAACCTGGATCAGCCCAATTCTCAATCGTCATACCCTCAGGTGCCATATAGCCGTCAAGACTGAGGGCGATATTTACGAATACTTTGCTCATTCTATTCTCCTCGCTGTTTCACGTTGTGTGTCTATATAGTCGAAGAGCATGATGCATAATCGACATACTGAATTGAAACTTTCCACCATGCTGCCCAAATGGCCTACGAAGCTGTAGAAAAATTCACAGCCAATTATAATTAAAAATATTTATTTAAATAATAAGCGTTTTCCATAATGCTATCCAATATGCTAAATTTTCTACTTTTCAAATAGGAACACATCAACGCAAAAAATAATTTTTTCTATTTCGCTACAACTTCAACGCCGAGCCAAACGGCTAGGCTCCCCCGGCAATTTGTAAACTGTGGTTTTGTGGATTACTTTTGCGTAGCAAAACCACAAAAGCGGGACTTACAAACGGTCCAACGAGCGAAGTGGCTGATGCTTGAGCGACTTGTACATAATTAAAGTTGTGACCATTTTTGCCTTAGACCAACAACATAAAACAAACCAAATATAATGCAAATTAAAGAACTCCATAACATAAATTCAGGAGTATTTTCACCAGATTTTGTAATGAAGAAAAGGCCACCAATTCCTCGCAATAGATAAATTGCTGCAATTAAAATTAAAGCTATGCGCATTAATGGCAGCCGCCTAATAAGGCCTGCTGCAGATAATGCATAAGCTGACCATGTAAAAAGAATCAACGCAATGAATAGAGTAATTACAGTTGGTATTAAACTGCCTTGCTCAGCCAAAAGTGCCATTTCCTCTCCTGCGCCAAAAAGGCGATACCATGACGCTCCAATAACTATACAAGCCAAGTGAAGAAGTCCCGCTGCTGCACTCAATACAGCAGCAATTAAAAAATATAAATTCATACTTCGACATTCCTTTATGTAACGCCGACTTTAGCGGCAGTTTTTAAGTCGCGTAGCGACTGATGCTGCAATGACTTGCTATGTGATTTTACTTGCACTCGTTCTTTTCAGGTTTTACATGGTTAAATTTAATGTCACACTTACAATCTTGATAATTAAAACTTCCACCAGAATCTAAGCATCTATCAATCTTAGATTCACTTTTAAATACTGGAATTAGAAAAGCCAATACTAGCCAATAACCAACGGCGCTATCAAAACTAGAACCATTAGTTTTGAACCCATTTTAAACAGCCTATTCATACTACCGTTATTCAAAACTAAAACCCTCCGCTTTAACGATTATTAAGTCACCCGACTGCATTTAAATTTGATATTGAGTTGAATTCAAAACTACAGTTTCCAGAATAGGATCAGAACTACCCCATTCTTCAACTTACGGAATGCTTAACAGATTAGTGTTAATAAATTGTATTTTGAACATAGATATTTTCTTGATGGAGGAATTGTACCTTTCACCGAAAATTGATACCAACCTAGCTTCATTGTTAATTGATGTGACGCTTGCGTCATGTAATGGTAGTTTTCAAATTCCAATTTGGCCCTCCTTTCGCTATGTGGGTACATAACGCCGCAATAGCCGGAGCGCTTTAGCGCCTCCAGCGCCGAAGGCGCGTAGTTGATTAATTTGTTAACTTTTTTGTTAACTCATATAAAAACG
>JANYIO010000184.1 GCA_025362015.1 Gammaproteobacteria bacterium
GCAAGGTCTGTCGGACACTACTTACAACATTGTCGGCATGTATGAAAAGGGCGCGGTGTCAGTTCGTGTGGCTTACAACTGGCGTTCAGAATATTTGCTCACCACTCGCGATGTCATTACCCGGTTGCCAATTTATAGTATGCCTTCCGGACAAATGGATGCGTCAATTGCTTACCAAATAAATGACAATTTCAAAATAGCATTGGAAGGGTCTAATTTATTGAATGAAATGACACATACGTCTATGCAAGTGGATGAAGCTGGAACTAAATTAAAACGCAACTTTTTTCTCAACGACCGTCGTCTGTCGCTAGTGTTAAAGGGTCAGTTCTAATTGTTTACCTTTGTCTAAAAAATAAAATACACAGGCGCTAATACCTGTGTGTTTTTTTGTTTAAAAAAATTTTATTTTCCAGATAAGAAAATATTTAAATCTATTGAGGTTCTTAAAATGCTGTTTCGGAAAAAATGAGTCTGCTTTTTGCAATCTGCGCACTGCCTACAATTATGTCCCTTATTACACTGGCAGGTGGCGCATGGGCTGATAGTACTAAGCCCGCCAAAAAAACGCTCGGTACTGCGCCACAGGCTTGGATGAATACTGCACTCAATGCTGACCAACGTACGAATTTAGTATTGAAAGAGAAATGACGTTGGACGAAAAGCTTACCCTTGTTTACGGATACTTTGGTGTCGATGCTCCGTTCTTGAATTCTACACGGCTGAAGGAATCGATAGATTTTTCAGCAGGCTACATTTTTGGCGTGCCACGCTTGGGCATTCCTGCGCAATTTCAAACTGATGCTGGCTTGGGCGTAGCTTGTCAGGCTGGTGCGGACAGGGTGCGTGAGCGCACTGGTTTACCCTCAGGCTTAAATACGACAGCTACCTGGGATTTAGATATGGCTTACAAGGGTGGAGCAATGATTGGCGCTGAAGCCCGGGCTTCAGGTTTTAACGTAATATTAGCTGGTGGCGTTAACTTAATGCGTGAGCCACGCAGTGGACGTAATTTTGAATACGGTGGTGAAGATCCTTTATTGGCTGGGCGTATCGTCGGGCAACAAATTAAAGTATTCAATCTAATAAAATTATTTCGACCTTAAAACATTTTGCGTTGAATGATCAGGAGCAGGGCCGCATAGTTGTTAATTCATTGATTGAAGATTCTGCTGCACGCATGTCAGATTTCTTAGCATTGCAAATTGCAAGTGAAGTGGGTAACCCAGGTTCGGTTATGTGTTCCTATAATCTTGTGAATGGTTTCTACTCTTGCGAAAATAAATATTTGTTAAACGAAGTGTTGAAAGAGGATTGGGGCTATAAAGGTGCTCAACATTCAGCGGATACAAATGCACGCAGTGTTATTGTTCATCTGAATGAAAGTGCCTTAAATGTTCTTGGAAAAAGTATTCAATACTGATATTTAAAAAATATTGACCATAAAAGTAAAAAGCCAATTCAAGCATGGGTTGGCTTTTTTTGTACGGAATAAATGGCATTAAATAATAAAAGTTTAACCAAAATATTTTGTCAGTTCATTAATGACATCAATGTTGTCTTCAATAATCAATAATTTATTTTCTTTGTTGAGATTAGTGTATTGCGGCGCTAATTTTTTAAAGGCAGACAATGTTTGAATCGCCTCTAAATCATTCTGCGGAGTAATATGATGAATACTATGGAACAATGCGAGATTGATCACGTCTACCAGTTGCACTGCTTTTCCTGTATCCAGTGTCCATTCCCCTGTTTTACGTAACACATCGAGAAACATTGGCGCGACTCCCCATTTCGCCAACAAGATTGCACCTAAATGTTTACTGTAATGTTGGCACAGCACTTTATAGGTTTGCTCTGCAGGCACGTTATGGTTTTGTAAAGCAACGAGTAGGGTAAGCGTACCTACCTCGCTCAGTAGGCTTGCAATTAAGGTGTCTTCAGCGCCGGGAAAATGAATAACTTTGGCAAGGTAATAACTCATACAAGCTTTGAGCGTTTGGCGCCTTAATGCTTGTTTGTAAAGATTCTTAAGCTGATGGTCGCGTAACACAAATAGGCTTTTAATACTATGTGTCAGTGTAATATTCTCAACGGCACGCATGCCCAAGCGACCAATAACATCATGAAGGTTTTTGGGCTTGTCAGCAGTCCGGTAAAACGCGCTACTGGCATGCTTCATAAGAAGCGCAGTCAAACTTGGGTCTTTTGCAATCAGCGTCGTTAAGTGACTCATGGAAACATTAGGGTTGCCAGTCGCATTGCGTATTTCAAGGGTAATCGTAGGCAGGCTTGGCAGCTGATCCTCATTCGTCTGCATTTTCTCAATGGCTTCCTGATAAATACGGAACTCCTGTTTGCCATAGAGCGACTGAATTTCATCAAAGTTTGGCCGCATAGGGTTTGCCCCTTTGTTCCTCGAAAACGGCTCTTTGGGTGAATGCATTGATGCGGCTCAGCGTTTATTGAATTGTAAAGCAGAGTATAGAAGGGATTTGCTCGTGTGGCGAAAGGTTGGTTTTATTTGCTAGGCTTTCAGGGTGTTACATTTAATTAACGGCGTTCTTTAACTCTTATCTGATGGGTTAAAGAAAAGCACAAGTTCTCCAGCTGTTTTTACTTTACCAAAATAAGGATTGTGTTCGACATTTTCAATTTCCCTACTTATGCGTTGAGATATTTAGATTGCTAGATTAAAGTCGAGATCGTCATCGTCTTATAACAAATCTTCTTTTAATCGATCTGAAGCTTTGAGATGAGTTAGCTTTTTATAAAGTATAGCTTTCTGAAGTTGTTCATATGTGGCTCTTATTATCCAGGCGACCCGTAAAAAGAAGAGAAAAATTAAAAATCAATCGAGGCTGGCCGGCCCTATTGATTTGAAAACGTATTGGGTATTAGAATAAATGTACCTATGTCTTTCATATGGCTTAGAGGGTCTGTCATATCAATTACCGCAATATCAATATTGTCAAATTCATTTAAAGGAAGAAAAACATGGGCTGCGGCCCAATACATTTTGCTAATTGACCATATTTTTCTATCAGCGCAGCCATTGAACGAAAGCGTTTCATTTTTATAATGAAAATTAAATTTTGCATCGCCGTAAGAAAATGTTGGTATCTTTGAAAGTGGCCCTAGTAAACTATTTAGGTCAGAATCAGATCCTTTTTTGTTATAATCGACAATAGTCAAAACACTGCCTTTCGATGTCCAGTATTTACTAAAATAGTAATATTCATCTCTTTTCATAATATCCGTTAAATAAATTGATTTTGAATTATTCTCGGTTATTTTATTAACATATTTTCTAACTAATAGTGTTGATGTGTCATTTTCTGCATCTAACATTTTAGTTATTGTAAGCAAATCAACAGATCTAAATTCACTTTTTTTATCCCACGTCCACTTAACTAGAGAGTTCGAAACTTTAATCAATTGATAGCTTTCCGATTTCATAACCACCTCAAATGTATTTTTATTATCGTCCTCTCCAAAAACATTAATGCTGAATAAGAGTGTTATCGAAGCCATGAAATAGCGAATATTCATGGTAATATTTTTATAAGCTAGAATACACATTCGATTCCCATTACTCGGATTATCTAGATATGACATGGTCTAATATCTCAACTACTATTAGCTATTGGCTTTTGCGTCATTTCTCTAAAGTAATTCACTGCACTTAATTTTATTCACGATTACTCGTGGCGTTCAACATCAACGGAAATCTAGTGTGTAGAATTAACCACAGCGAAAAGTTCCTTAGCTGTGTGGATTTTACCTTATTCGCTTAATTGCATTTCCCAATTACTCCAACAGTTTATTAACCTTATCTGGTCTAAGGCTTGAAAAGCTAATGCAATTGCCGCGCTAAGTGTTGCAGCAGCATTAAGCCAAGAAACCATCTTCTTGGCTGCGATTTTTGCTATACCGTTACCCAGCCAATAGGGGCTTGTACAAATGCTTAAATAAACCAAAGAATCGCCAACAGAACACCAAAAAATATCGCTGCAATTTTTAATAGCCGTCTTCCAGCCTCACTGACCGGCTGGTTATAATAAAAGTTGTAAATCATCTCGGATATCATTGCTACTACAAATGATCATTTAGGGTTTCTTTTAACGAAATCAGCGATGCTTCCCGCCATTGAAACAAATTCACTCGGCATTAAAATAATCGTCGTTGTATTTTGTTCTGCACCGACTTCCGTGACCATTTGCATACGACGAAGCTCAAGGGATATAGGGTTTTCCATGATTAAATCGGCAGCTTCTTTTAGTTTTTTGGCGGCTTCCAATTCCGCTTCAGCTTTAATTATGCGTGACAGCTTTTCTCGCTTGGCTTCGGCCTCCTGAGCCATAACACGCTGCATTGAATCAGGAAGTTCAACACTGCGCATTTCAACACGTGAGACAGTGACGCCCCAGGCATTAGTGATTACGTTAATAGACGCGTTCATTTCGGCTACAATTCTTTCTTGATCTTTTAACACTTGATCAAGTGGATGTCTGCCAATAATGTTTCTTAAAGCAGTTAATGATACCTGGACTGTAGTGACATCCGCATTTTCGACTTTAATCACAGCGTCTTTCGGGTTTGTTTTCGAATAAAAAATAACTGCATTAACCTTAATTGGTACATTATCTTGAGTAATTGATTCAAGTTTATCTACGCTTTGAGAAATGGTTCGCGTATCAACCTTAATACAATTTTCTACCATTGGGATCATAAAAAAAATCCCCGCGTCAGCTACACGTACGAGCTTACCAAAGCGGAATATCACTGCTTTTTCATACTCTTTAACGGTACCGAAACATTTAAATATTAATGGCCCTATAACAATGGTGAACATTAAAAGCAGCATACTTCCGAATTCAAATGACATTGTTTCCACCTTATAACGAGTAAAGAAATAACTACCGGAAAAGCAATAGGGTTTATTTTTTTTGTGTATATATTTGGGCATGTATCTTGACGGATTGTAGTGGCTTATGTTTGGGAAATCATTGTTAATTCGTGTCGATTAATGCGAGCGCGAATACATTAAATCCTTTCACGATAAGCCATACCGTCTTATAAATATCTTCTTTAGAAATTTAAAACAAATCCTCAATCGATAAATATCTTTCACCGGAATCGTAACTGAAAATAATCACGCGGCTGCCGGCTGCCATTTCATGTTGTTTTTGTGCAACGGCGGCGAGTGTTCCGCCAGAAGAAATGCCTACGAAAATCCCTTCTTTTAATGCGCATTGACGCGCCATTTCAAAAGCGGATTCTTCACTGACCAATACTGTGCCATTCAATGTATCTTTGTTTAATACCTGCGGAATAAAACCTGCGCCTATGCCTTGTATGCGATGCAAACCTTTTTGGCCGCCGCTGATAACAGGGGATTTTTCGGGCTCTACTGCGAGTGTTATTAAACGCGGAAATTTTTGTTTTAGTACTTCGCTGCAGCCGGTGATATGACCACCAGTCCCCACGCCAGTGATTAAATAATCAACGCCCTCAGGGAAGTCCGCGAGAATTTCTTGTGCGGTGGTGGTGCGATGTATTTCAACGTTGGCTGGGTTATTAAATTGTTGTGGCATCCAGCTATTGGGATGTTCGCTTAATAATTCATTGGCTTTAGCGATGGTGCCGCCCATGCCTAATTCTTTAGGTGTTAATACTAATTCTGCACCCAGCGCTTTCATATTTTTACGGCGTTCTATCGACATAGATTCAGGCATGGTCAAAATTAAACGATAACCTTTTACTGCGCACACCAATGCCAAACCAATACCGGTATTGCCTGAGGTGGGTTCGATAATGACGGTATCCTTATTAATTAAGCCCTTAGCTTCTGCGTCTTCAATCATTGCTAATGCAATACGGTCCTTAATGCTACTGCCTGGATTAAAGCGCTCCACCTTCATCCACACCTCAATATCAGTGCGAAACAGGCGATTAATACGAACATGAGGGGTGTTGCCAATGGTCTGTAAAATATTATTGTATTTCATGATGACTCCTTATGCGTGGATGATTGAGTTGAAGAATTGGCTAATCTAAATGCTTTTTAAACGGTTTAGCAGCAACAAGCAAGCCTAATAGGGGGTGGAAATTGGTGCGAGTAAATTTGATAAGCTCCTACTATATAATTAACGGCCTCCAGAAAAGTAATTCTTTTCTCTATTCTCATTCCCACTTAATAGTGGGAGTTGATGCTTTCCGTATTGTGTGACGCAGTATACATTTTGTGTTTTTAAAAAAAAGTACGGTGGCGATAGCTGAACTTACGAGCACAAGGTTAAAAAGATATTACTTCGCTCCTGCGGCAGTATTTTTTTGATGGCTCACTATAAATTTAAATAATAATTATCAGCTGTTCCAATGTGGTTTCGTGAGATTTGTACTTAATCAATAACGATCAAATTTTTTGTTTAAAAAATAATCATAAAACCTAATCATAAAACCAAGGTAATGTACATGAAGTCTTTTCCAACGCTGTTGGCAGCGGGAGCTGCTGTTCTATTGATCGGCTCTATTTATTATTTCCAGAGCGATGAAAAAAAATCGCATGCCGATGTTTCAGGCGACATCAACACAAACAAAGCAACCGTAACAGCAGCTGTGCACGATAATTTTGCGCCGCAAGAAGCTGATGCAAATAGCTCTGCGAGCGCTAAAAATTCCAATGAGGAAATTCTTCAACGCCCCGACACAAACCCCAATTACGGTACCTTCAGGAACCGCGTAACAGAAGTTGAAGCTCGCAGAAATGGCAAGCCAATAGATCCTCAGCAACTATGGGAGGCAGCACAGCAACCTAACGCGTGGAAAAACGTAAGCACCGCGTCTGATTCGCTCAACTTATCCGACGTTGATAAAAATGATGGCCGTAAGTTTATTGACCTCTCACCGTTAAAACTTGAATCCCTGGTGGCTGGCGATACGCTAGACATCGATATGGGCGACGCTGGTAAAGCGCTCAAGATCAAGATTGACGCCGCACACAGCGAAGATGACGGGAAAAATGTAACTTGGACAGGAGGTTCAACCGATACAGATTCCCCATACCACCTCACTATCACCAAAGGCGATACCTTGGTGATGGGTGGAATAAGCACCCCCGATGGTCTTTATCAAATAGAGGTACATGATGGTAAAGGCTGGATTGTCAGCAACGCCACATTGTTCAGAAAAGGTACCGATCAACATATAACCGTACCCCCAGAGTTGTTGAAAAATCCACCGAAAGACGCAGTTGTTCTCCCGATAGACCCCGCAAGTAAGAAGCAGTAAAAAACTAAACCACAATAAAGGTAATAAAAAATGAATGTAAAAACACTCCTTACACTTTTTAAACGCTATTTTGTACACTGCGCCATTGCTCTTGCAGCATTCTCAGCAACGCAATCGCAAGCAGCGACAGTAGATGTACTGGTTGTTTACGATGGAGCAACAAATGACAAGTTCGGCGGTCAAGTCGACACAGCGATGCGCAGTTGGGTATCGCAAATTAATGGCATTTATGCAAATAGCCAAATAGATATTCAACTACGTCTTGCCGGAACTATGGCTTACGACGTAGGCGGCGCCGACATGGGTGTAGTATTGGGCAGAATCCGTGTAGATGGCAATATTGCGGCAAAGCGTCAAGCTGTTGGAGCAGACTTTGTGGTCCAATTACATGGTACCGGTAACTGCGGCTTGGGCTATGTGGCTGTCGATAAAAACTGGGCGTTTAACGTAGTTGGCCCAGGTTGCGGTGCACAAGCAATGGCGCACGAGCTGGGCCACAACATGGGCTTAAACCACTCCAGAAAACAAGGTGATACGGGTGGAACACGTTACCGTTATGGCGTAGGTTATGGTGTTGATAATAACTTCGCAACAACCATGGCTTACCCTGGTTCATTCAACACCAGCTGGGTACCAAATTTTTCAAACCCGCGTATCAACTGCCGTGGCTTGCCTTGCGGTAAAAATATTGGCCAAGGCGATGAGGCTGATGCGGCTACAGCCCTCAACAACGTTCGCGATGAAATAGGAAACTTTTTTACAGCACCACAACCAACTGCTTACTTGCTTCGTGCGAAACACAGCGGTCGTTGTTTAGATGTGGATGCCTGGGGCACGCAAAACGGCGCATTCATTAATCAATGGGATTGCCATGGCGGCAACAATCAACGCTGGCGTATTCTTGATGGGGGTAATGGTTATTGGATGCTGCAGTCCGTGAATAGCGGAAAATGTTTAGACGTGGAAGGTGTATCCATGGCTGCGGGCGCTCGAGTTCATCAGTGGGATTGCGTCAATGGTGATAACCAAAAAGTTAATCCTGCAAATCTGGGTGGAAATTTATATCAATTCGGATTTAAACACAGCGGTATCTGTCTTGATGTGGCCGGAATTTCAACTGCCAATGGTGCCGCACTCACTCAGTGGTACTGCACAGCCAACGATAACCAACGTTTCTATTTGGAAGCCATATAAGTTAGAATAAATAGAAGTTAGAATAAATAGAAGTTAGAAATAAATAGAAGCTAGAAAGATAATTTGAAACTAGAAAGATAATTTGAAACTAGAAATAATTTACACTTAGTTTCACCTAAAAAACGCCGCGCAGGTAAAAACTGCGCGGTTTTTTTTGGTCATTTGGTGTGTGAAAAAATATTATCGTATTTAACTTATCGTGTAGATGATTGGATTAAAGAATTTAATCTAACCGTTTTTTAAACCGTTTAGCTGCCACAATTAAACCGATAACAGTAAACCCAGCCAGCCAGAGTAAATCTGGCCATAAATCCATTAACGTTGCACCGCGTAACACTATGCCGCGAATCATGCGAATAAAATGTGTGGCGGGTAAACTTTCTGCAATCCATTGTGCCGCTGCGGGCATACCTTCGTAAGGAAACATAAACCCGGACAATAAAATTGACGGGATTAAAATAAACACCGTTAATTGCATAGCTTGTAGCTGAGTTTGCGCAACGGTAGAGATAAGCATGCCCAGGGTAAGACTGGCGCTGATAAATACCAGCACAGCAAAAAATAAATGATCGATGCGGCCATTTATAGGTACATCAAAAATAATATTACCTAAGCCCAAAATAATTGCCAGCTGAATGAAGCCAACAAATACATAGGGCATAATTTTTCCAATCATTAGCTCCATTGGCTTCACCGGCGTGGTGATCAATAACTCAAGATTACCGCGCTCGCGCTCGCGCACCAAAGCCGCTGACGTAAACATTACCATCGTCATAGTTAAAATAACGCCAACCAAACCGGGCACAATATTAATCGCTGCAACCCTTTGTGGGTTGTAAAATAATGACATTTCAAAAGTAGGTTTAGTGGTGGAAAAATTTGTGGCAAACCCGCGCGAATTCAGTGTTGTTAATGGCATATTTCTTAAGCCGAGTAGGGCGCTACCTACCATAGTATCCGAGCCATCAATTAACCATTGTGCCAGTGGCCGCTCATCACCTATACGTTGTGCTATATCCCTGGGAATCACTAAGGCAGCGCGCACTTCACCGCGAGTAATGGCTTTACTCGCCTGATCAGGAGTTTGATACGTTTTGACAAAATGCACCACTTGCGTTGCGGTTAAATCAGCGACTAATGCCCGGGCAATTTCGCTGTGACTTTGGTCGACCAAAGCAACAGATAAATCACGCACATTGGTGTTAATGGCAAAACCAAATAACAATAATTGAATCAGTGGAATCATTACAATCATCGCAAAGGTAGGTTTGTCGCGCGATAGTTGGCGCAATTCTTTTACCATAATAGCTTGCATGCGTTGTAGGCTATTCAAGGTGCTGCGTGTAGTCAAAAACATTATTGCCTCCCTTCGCCAGTGCAATGAACAAATACATCTTCCAGGCTGGGGCGCACGATATTGATGGAGCGATTTTGCATTAACTCTGCAAATGTTTGCTGCAACCATTGTTGCGGGTGTTCAATTCTATTATCAATTAACACGCGTAAATGCGTACCCTGTTGTGCGGCAGAAACCACGTTAGTATCGGCAATTAATTGTTGCTTCAATTGGCGTAAATTATCGCCACCAATTTCAACGACTTGTGCGCCTAAATCTTTCATTAGTTGATTGGGCGAGCCATCAGCACGTTTCTTTCCGCCCTCTAGAATCGCAAGGCCATGGCAGCGCTCTGCTTCATCCATATAATGAGTGGAGACTAGAATGGTGGTGCCTTGATCACACAGGTCAAAAAGTTTTTCCCAAAAATCACGGCGGTTTTCCGGGTCTACAGCAGACGTAGGTTCGTCAAGAACTAATAACTCTGGTTTGTGTAATGTAGCGCAAGCAAGTGCAAGACGTTGGCGTTGTCCGCCACTTAAACTTCCCGCCAGACGAGTGCTGCGTTGATCTAATTCATAAGCATGTAATTGTTCGTTAATACGTTGCTTGCCAAGATGAAAATCCAGATTATAAATTTGCGCGATAAAACGTAAATTTTCGATTACGCTCAAATCATCATAGAGTGAAAATTTTTGCGTCATGTAGCCAATGCGCAAACGCAGCGATTCAGTTTGTTCCGGGATATTCATTCCGAGCACGCGAATACTGCCACTCGTAGGCAACAGCAATCCGGTAATCAAACGCATGCACGTAGATTTTCCACTGCCATTGGGGCCTAAAAAACCGTAAATGGTTTTTGCGGGGATAATCAGGCTGACATTATCAACTGCTGTAAAATCGCCAAAGCGGCGAGTTAAATTTTTTGTTTCAATCGCAATATCGGGCAACATTATTTTGTCCGATTTTCTGTGATTACAGCGGTTGCAATTAAATCTACCTGCACGGGTAAACCGCTGGGTAAATCATTAGCAGATTCAGGTAAATCTATTTCCGCCAAATAAACTAAACGGGCACGGTCGGTTGAATTAAGTGCGTAATAAGGTGTGAAGGCGGGGTCTTGTGAAACCCAACGTAATTTTCCGTCAAACGATTTTTCAAAACCGTCTACATGCACTTTTAAAATTTGCCCAACTTTTAGTTGGGTGCGTGCAGGTTCCGGAATATATACGCGCGCATAAGGTGCGCCACTGGCTAACAATAATGCGACGGCTTCGCCAATATTGGTGCGTTCACCGACATATTTTGGTAATTGATCCAACACGCCGTTACGCGTAGCGGTAATACTTAATTGCTGTAATTTAAATTGTTCCGCTGTTAGTGCAGCTTCGGCTGCGGCAACCAGCGCATCTGTTTGTGTCAAATCTTCAGCGCGAGTGCCGTTGGTTAACAATAATAAATTTTGTTTCGCGCGACGGACATCGGCTTGTGTTGAATCGCGTTGTGCACGAGCGTTGTCTAGCTCAGCTTGGCCTAATAATTTTTGATTCACTAAGGTTGCCGTGCGGCTAAATGTTTTTTCCATTTGAATGAGTTGTGCTTCAGCGTGTTCGAGCTGCGCGCGCGTTGCGGCTATATCTTCAATGCGTGCACCATTACGTAATTTACTTTGCGTTGCTTTAGCGCTGGCAAGATTTGCGGTTGCCTTTGCAACCTGAGCTTGTTGTTGCGTGTCATCCAATTGCACGAGTAAATCACCTTGTTTAACTACAGCGCCTTCACGCAAGGGGCGGGCAATAATAATTTCTGCTGCGGTAGCTTTAAGCACAATTCGGTCGCGCTCGAGTGTTCCGAGGGCTTTATTGTGTTCTTTGTTGCTACAAGCATTGAGACAAAATGCAAGGGTTAGGATAGCGGCAGAGATAAAAAAAGTTTTCATAGGCATATCCATTTCAGACTAATAAATTTGCTACAGCCGTATTGTTTGTCTAAACCCTGAACGGGTATGTAATCAACCTATAATCTGGCTATAATAATCACATTAATAATGGTCAGTATAGGTTATCACTGCCCTTGGCTGATTTGATCGGTAGTACGGATCTTCATCGATAGTATGGATCTTCATCACGCGCTGAGTGATCTTAATCAAGAGTCACCACATTAACGGTACGCAAACTAACGCCACATAAACAAATAGTGACTAGCATGACGCATTTTTCAATGATTGGCCTTATTGGCCATTTACACAACGAGCGAGCAACCTACTCACTCAAGCGCCTCATTGCTTTTTTGCAGGCGCTCAACGTGCAATTTGTGCTGGAGCAAGCAACCGCCGAGTTACTAAAAGGTGACCCCATGCTTGATGCCGCACGTCAGGTCGTAGATATAGAGTTTCTGGGAAAGTTATGTGATTTAGTGATTGTCGTCGGGGGCGATGGCAGTTTGTTGCGTGGCGCGCGCGCGCTGGCAAAATATCATGTGCCTTTACTGGGTGTTAACCGTGGTCGCCTCGGCTTTTTAACCGATATCATGCCAGAAGATATTGAAATTAAAGTGGCAGAGGTTTTGTCCGGTAAATATACGCTGGAGGAGCGTTTTTTATTGGATATGTCCATCAAGCGTGGCGATCAAGCAGTTGCAAGTGGCGAAGCCTTAAATGAAGTTGTTTTGCATCCCGGCCAATTTGTCCACATGTTGCAATATGAAATTTATGTGGACGGCGATTTTGTGACGACACAATCATCCGACGGTATTATTGTTTCAACCCCCACGGGTTCTACAGCATATTCATTGAGTGGTGGTGGCCCATTAATGCATCCTAAATTAGATGCAATAGTACTCGTGCCGATGAATCCCCATACATTGAGCAGCCGCCCAATGGTAGTTGCAGGTAGCAGCCAGATTATGATTCGCGTAGGCGAGCATAGTCGTGCAATTCCTATGATCTCTTGCGATGGGCATACGCATTTTGAAATGTGTTTGGGCGATGAAATTCATATTGCAAAAAAACCGGATTTGTTAAAACTTTTACATCCTGAAGATTATAATTTTTACGAGCGTTGCCGCACTAAACTTGGGTGGGGCGGAACTCTTTTAATTAATTAATAGTCTTCTGTAGTAGTGATGGTGGCCATGCATAGTATAAATCATGCTGATAAAATATTTTCTCCGGTTGAAGGTTATGACTTAATCGGTGATGTGCATGGTTGCGCAATAACACTCGAACGATTGTTGCAAAAATTAGGTTACAAAAAAGTTCAGGGTGTTTATCAGCATGCAAAACGTCGTGTTATTTTTGTGGGTGATATTATTGATCGCGGCCCACGGATCCGTGAGGCACTGTTAATCGTTCATAGCATGGTGCAACAGGGCAGTGCGCACATGGTGCTGGGCAATCATGAATTTAATGCTATTAGCTATTGTACAAAAGCGGAAGTTCTCGGGCTTGGAAAAGTGGAATATCTGCGTCCACACACCGCGAATCATACGCGGCAAATTGCCGAAACTCTTGAACAATTTGCACACTATCCAACTGACTGGCAAGACTTTGTGCAATGGTTTAAAACCTTGCCGTTATTTATGGAGTTTGGCGATGTAAATGCAGGCAACTCATTTCGTGTGGTGCATGCTTGTTGGGATCACGAGTTAATTGCTGCGCATAAAGCGCGCTTCGGTAATGGCTATTTTGACGCGCAATTTATTGTTGAAGCTGCGCAAAAAGATTCATTGTCTGCACGCATCAAGCAAAGGTTGACCAGTGGTGTGGATATGCCTTTGCCGCAGGGCGTGAGTGTGTTGTCAAGTGATGGCTACGAACGCAGCAGTTTTCGCACCAAATTTTGGGCACATCGCGCGCAAACCTATGGTGAACTACTGTTCCAACCTGATCCATTGCCGCATGCCATCGCTAATGAACGGATCAGTAAACATCATCGCTCACAAATGATTAATTACGACCTTAATGAGCCGCCATTATTTGTGGGACATTATTGGTTAAAAGGAAAGCCCAAACCGATTGCAAATAATGTCGCTTGTTTGGATTACAGTGCGGTAAAATATGGCCGTTTAGTCGCTTACCGCATGGATGGTGAGCAACAACTGCAAGCGAAAAA
Source organism: Gammaproteobacteria bacterium (assembly GCA_025362015.1). Taxonomy (GTDB): domain Bacteria; phylum Pseudomonadota; class Gammaproteobacteria; order Pseudomonadales; family Cellvibrionaceae; genus Cellvibrio. The sequence goes on from JANYIO010000184.1 coordinate 13,936, forward strand.
TTTTGTATGGGAATATGTAGATCCTTAACCACGAACCTGTTAATTAAAAGAGCTATCTGTGAATTGGATTATTGTTAAAAAATTCCCACTAGAAACTGATTTATCTGCCGCCACTGGTTACCTGCATCAGCACGGTATTGTGCATCAAATTTACGAAGAAAGAGGTGAACAAGTTGTAGCGGTTACCGATCCCTCAGTCGTTGAACCTTTGCAGCAATTTTTAGACAATGTGACGCAAGGTAAAATTCATATTGAAATGCATAGGAATTCTCAGGCAACGACTCAGTCGTCAACACCATCATTACTTGATCAAATTAAAATAACACCTGTTACTAGTTTGCTGATTGCGTTAAGTATTGTGGGCGCATTTTTATATTATTTAGACCCACAATTCAAGTTTTTGTATTTATTTACATTTAAACGTTTTTCCAACTTTACATTTGCTGAGCCCTGGCGATTAATTACACCTGCGTTTATACATTTTGGCTTTTTACATGTACTCTTTAATAGTTTGTGGATGTGGGATCTTGGTCGCAGAGTAGAAATGTTTCTTGGCAAAAAATGGTATTTTATATTTTTTGTGTTTGCCGCTATCGCATCCAATAGCGCACAAAGTTTGTGGTCAGACTCAAGCGAATTTGGTGGCATGTCTGGCGTTGTTTATGCGTTGGTCGGTTTTATTATGGTAAGCCACAAATTGACACCACATAAATTAACAGACATACCCTCCGGAATAATAATTTTTATGTTGGTATGGTTAGCTATTTGTATGACGAATGTAGTAGATTATTTTATTGGTGGTGGTGTCGCTAATGCAGCACACTTGGGCGGTTTATTGGCAGGCTGTGTCTTTGCATTAGTCACTACAAAAATTTTAAAACGTGTTAGAGCTTAAGCAATGAATTTACAGCAATTATTAAACAGTATTACCCCTGAAATCTATGAAAATTTAAAGCGTGCTATTGAGCTGGGTAAATGGCTTGATGGCAATAAAATCAGTGCGGAGCAACGTGAGTTGTGTATGCAAGCGGTAATTGCTTATGAGCACAAACATTTATCGCCCGAAAATCATACTGGGTACATTCCACCAAAACCTCATGCTTATTGTGGTGATGATCATGATCATGATCATGATCACGAACATGCAGAGCAAGAAAAGCCTGTTAAATGGATTGAGTAAATTTTTTTGAATCTTAACTCCATGGTGTAAATATAGCTTGTTCACCCTGTAAATAAATTTAAGGTATTGCCATGTCTGCTATTGAACAACAACCCACATCAATTTATTTAAAAGATTATCAAGTTCCTGATTATTTAATTGATAAAACGGAATTACATGTAGATATTCATAATGAAAAAACGATTGTCACAGCAAATTTACAGCTGCGTGCAAATCCAGCAGCAAAAAAGCCGGCGAGCTCGCTGACATTACACGGCGTAGATTTAGAGTTGGTCTCTATTGCTATTGATGGAAAGTTATTGAGCGCTGGCAATTATAATTTTGGCGAAGAAACTCTTACCATTAAAAATACTCCAGCACAATTTATATTAACCAGTGTTGTCTGCCTTAAACCTGAATTAAATACGTCGCTTGAAGGTTTGTATAAATCGCGCACCATGTATTGCACGCAGTGCGAAGCTGAAGGTTTCCGTAAAATTACTTATTATCTGGATCGCCCGGATGTAATGAGTGAATTTACAACTACCGTGGTCGCGGATAAAAAATACCCTGTGTTGTTATCCAACGGTAATTTAATTGCACAAGGTGCATTAGATAATAATCGTCACTTTGCCACATGGCATGACCCTTTCAAAAAACCTGCGTATTTATTTGCCTTGGTTGCAGGTGATTTGGCGCACATTGATGACAAATTTATAACCTGTTCTCGTCGTGAGGTTACTTTAAAAATATTTGTCGAGCCTAAGGATTTAGATAAATGTGCGCATGCAATGACTTCGCTTAAAAATGCTATGCGCTGGGATGAAGAAGTTTATGGTCGCGAATACGATTTAGATATTTTTATGATTGTCGCAGTAGACGATTTCAACATGGGCGCTATGGAAAATAAAGGCCTCAATATTTTTAATACATCTTGCGTGTTAGCAAAACCAGAAACTACCACGGACGGTGGATTTCAACGCGTGGAAGGTGTAGTGGCCCACGAATATTTTCACAATTGGACTGGCAACCGCGTAACCTGTCGCGATTGGTTTCAATTAAGTTTAAAAGAAGGTTTTACCGTTTATCGCGATTCGGAGTTTTCAGCCGATATGGGTTCACGTACGGTAAAGCGGGTAGAGGATGTTTCGCTGTTGCGCACGCTGCAATTTGCAGAAGATGCCGGCCCAATGGCGCACCCGATTCGTCCAGAGTCCTATATGGAAATTTCTAACTTCTATACCATGACAGTATATGAAAAAGGGGCAGAAATTGTTCGTATGCTGGCAAATTTATTAGGTAAAGAAAATTTCCGTAAAGGAACAAATTTATATTTTGAACGTCATGATGGCCAAGCTGTAACGACTGAAGATTTTGTAGCAGCCTTGGCGGATGCTTCAGGTAAAGATTTGACTCAGTTCAAACGCTGGTATTCACAAGCAGGTACGCCGCGTATACAGATTACTGATCACTACAATGAAGACACTCAAGAATATTCCTTAAACATAAAACAAACGTGCCCGCCCACGCCGGAGTGTCAAGAAAAATTACCCTTTCACATTCCTATCGCAATGGGCTTATTGGGCAGTGCCGGTGATTTACCGCTCTATTTAAAAGATACACCACCTGATTTTGAAACGAGTGACAATACACACAAGGTTATTGAGTTAACTAAAGCCGAACAAATATTTGTATTTGAGCGCGTGCAAGAGAAGCCCGTGCCCTCATTACTGCGTGGTTTTTCTGCGCCTGTGAAAGTGCATTATAATTATTCACGCGAAGATTTAATGTTGCTAATGAGTCGCGATAGCGACGGTTTTAATCGTTGGGATGCCAGCCAGCAATTAGCACTACAAGTCATTAATGATGTTATTGTCGCCTATCAACGTGGTGAAGATATCAAAACGATTAGCATTGATGAACGTTTAATAAATGCTTATCGCAGTGTGTTGCAAGATGAAAGCCTGGACCAAGCTATGGTTGCCTATATGCTCAGCTTGCCATCTGAGGCTTACATCAGTGAGTTGGCGGAAGTGGTTGATGTAGAAGCAATTCATTATGGTCGCAATGCTGTGAGAAAAATTATTGCACGTGAATTGCAGAGTGAATTTAAGCGGATATATCATAACTATAATCGGCAAATAGTTTACGTAGCAACTGCTGATGCAATTGCTGCGCGTAGTCTTAAAAATGTTGCGCTCGCATATTTAATGTTGTTGGATGATGAAACTGTGATTCACGCTTGCGAACAACAATATGCTACCGCTAATAATATGACCGATGTGATGGCGGCATTAGCTCAGCTTGTCAATACGGAATCTTCTGCTGCAAAAAATCTTGCCGAAAAAGCTTTGGCAGATTTTTATCATCGCTGGCAGCATGAGTCCCTGGTGGTCAATCAATGGTTAAGCGTTCAAGCAACGTGCTGTTTGCCGCATACTTTGGCGCGAGTTAGAGATTTACAAGAGCATCCTGCATACGATGCCAAAAACCCCAATAAAATTCGCGCCTTGATTTCCAGCTTCTGCAATGCTAATGCCATTAACTTTCATCAATTAACCGCAGCTAATAAGGCGCTTGGTTATGAGTTTTTAACGGATACAATTATTCAATTGAATAGTCAAAATCCACAAATTGCTGCGCGGTTATTAACTCCGTTAACCAAATGGAAAAAGTATAATCCTATTCGCCAAACCTTAATGAAGGCTCAGCTCGAGCGTATTTTGGTAGAACCAAATTTATCGAAAGATGTATTTGAGGTAGTGAGTAAAAGTCTTGCTTAACCTATTTATTTTATTGTCAAAGGAAATTTTTCATGCCAAGTAATTTTGGTAACAAGTTAGTGATTGCCATTTCTTCGCGTGCGTTATTCAATTTGGATGACAGCCATCAAGTATTTGTTAACGAAGGGCTTGATGCTTATACACGCTATCAAATTGAACATGAAGATGAAGTGCTCATGCCGGGAGATGGTTTCCCTATGGTGCAGAAATTATTGCGCTTAAATGAGCGCTTGGGTGGTGAGCCGCGCGTTGAAGTGTTGTTGTTGTCGCGCAATAGTGCAGATACCGGTCTACGTATTTTTAACTCCATCGAACACTATGGTTTGAATATTACTCGTGCAGCTTTTTGTAGCGGCACCTCCCCCTATGGTTATGCATCAGCATTTGGTTGTCATTTATTTTTGTCGACTAATGCTGATGATGTACGTGACGCGCTCGATCACGGTATTGCAGCAGCGACGTTACTAGCATCCAAAAGCAATGTGGATCACGAAGATATTTTACGTTTTGCTTTTGACGGTGATGCCGTGTTGTTTTCCGATGAGGCAGAGCGTGTTTATAAACAAGAAGGGTTAAGTGCTTTTACAGAAAGTGAAAAGGCTTCCGCGAAATTGCCCTTAACAGGCGGCCCATTTAAAGAGTTTTTGGCGACACTACAAGGTTTGCAGCGAGAGTTTGGTGAGCATGACTGCCCGATTCGTACCGCATTAGTCACTGCACGTTCAGCGCCTGCACATGAGCGTGTTATTCGTACCTTGCGTGCCTGGAATATTCGTATCGACGAGTCGTTATTCTTGGGCGGATTGTCAAAGGGCACTTTTTTAAAGGCATATGGTGCCGATGTATTCTTTGACGATCAGCGTATACATTGTGATTCGGCGAGTGAGCATGTGGCAACGGGGCATGTACCGCACGGCATCGCCAATCAACCACTTCTACCGTGAATTTTGATCTCATCAATTAAACCGGAATAAAAAAATCATCCTAAAAACTATAAAATTGGTGGATATGGTCTAAAGTTGTAAGAAATGCTCTTTATGTGAAAGATGAAATTAAATTGGAATTTAATGGAATGAATGTCTATTCTTCAATTACATAGAGTTTGCGTGTTCTTATAACTGTTGATCACCATGTAGATCAACGAGAAACTCCAGTCCAATAAGCCATGTGGAGGGCTTATGAAGCTACAGCAATTACGTTACATCTGGGAAGTTGCTCATCACGATTTAAATGTGTCGGCAACTGCACAGAGCCTTTATACCTCTCAGCCAGGGATTAGTAAGCAAATTCGTTTGTTGGAAGATGAGTTGGGTGTGGAGGTCTTCTCTCGTAGTGGGAAGCATTTAACTCGTATTACCCCGGCAGGCGAAGCCATTTTGAAAAAAGCAGGAGAAATCCTGCGTAAAGTAGAGAGTATTAAGCAAGTTGCTCAGGAGTTTAGCAATGAGCGGAAGGGCACTCTTACTATTGCGACTACCCATACCCAGGCCCGCTATGCGTTGCCCCCGGTTATTGGCCAGTTTATTAAAAAGTATCCGGAAGTAGCTCTGCATATGCATCAAGGTACGCCCATGCAGATTTCTGAAATGGCGGCTGATGGTACGGTTGATTTTGCGATTGCCACTGAGGCAATGGAGTTATTTAGCGATTTAATCATGATGCCATGTTATCGCTGGAATCGCTGTATTGTTGTACCTAAAAACCATCCTTTGACACAAATACAACACCTGACGCTTGAGGATATTGCCAAGTATCCGATTGTGACTTACGTATTCGGCTTTACCGGTCGCTCGAAGTTAGATGAGGCCTTTATTAGTCGTGGCTTGGCTCCGCGTGTGGTTTTTACGGCAGCTGATGCCGATGTTATTAAAACTTATGTTCGCCTTGGATTGGGGATCGGTATTATCGCGCAAATGGCCTATGACCCTGCGGTTGATGCTGACCTGGTATCATTGAGTGCAAGCCACTTGTTTGAGCCTAGCACCACCAAAATTGGTTTCCGTCGCGGTACTTTCTTGCGTGGATTTATGTTTGATTTTATCGAAAAGTTTGCTCCGCACTTGACCAAAGATGTCGTTAACGAAGCCTTTAATCGTCATTCCCGAATGGAGTTGGATGAACTGTTTAAAGATATCAAAATCCCAACCTTGTAATGCCTCCTTAAATGTTACTTAAAAGCCGGCGCAAGTCGGCTTTTTTTTCGTTGCGACTTATCCTCAATGTTTTCATCCTTTTCTTGGTTGCCATATTAGCGTGCTTTTGGTTTTCTTGGACCCTTAGTAAATTGTTCGCTGTGTTATGCATCTCCTTTTGAAGCAATAGTGCTTGGTCTATGAGATGGGGTTGTCTATGATTGCAGGATTGAGATAAATATGGAATTTTCAATGCAAAATTTACCTGGTTGTTCGCTTGAGCGCATTTCATTGTGGCTCCTGATGGCATTCGTTGTCGCCCTTAGTGCATGTGGTGGTTCTAATAATAAGTCTCATCAAGTAAGTGCGCCCAGCTCGTCATCCCACAATAGCTCAGTAGCATCCAGTGTCATGAGTACGGAATTGGTATTAATGACAGGTACGGTAACCTATGATTATGTTCCGCATAATAACAATAATAGTGGTTTGAATTATCTCGCAATAGAACAACGTCCAGTGCGCGGCGCGGTGATAGAAGTCCTCAACCAAAATGGAGTGGTTATTAACACTGATATTGTTGCCAATGATGGTAGTTATGTATTCAATGTACCCATAAATACTTTTATCCAAGTGCGAGTAAAAGCGCAGCTATTACGTAACACCTCGCCAGGTTGGAATTTTAAAGTAACCGACAATACCAATAATAATGCACTTTATACTTTAGTCGGCGCATTGACTTCTACCGGCATGACTAACTCACAACGCAATTTACATGCAACTTCAGGTTGGGGCGTTAGTAGTTATACTTCTGCGCGCGCGGCGGCGCCCTTCGCTATCTTGGATGATATTTATATTGGGGCAAATCGCTTAAATGAAGCAGGAAATATTCATGATTTCAAGCCAATTGAATTGCGCTGGAGCAAAAAAAATAATGCTGCCGATGGCAATTATGCTTTAGGTGAAATTGGTACTTCTTTTTTTGATGCGGCCGATGCCATTTACATTTTAGGGGATGCTAATAATGATACAGACGAGTTCGATGCTCACGTCATACTCCATGAATGGGGCCATTATGTAGAAGAAAATTTTTCTCGTTCGGATAGCATGGGCGGAGCACATGCTGGCGGTGAAATATTGGATATGCGGCTTTCAATGTCTGAAGGGTTTGCCAACGCATTTGCCGCGATGATGTTAAATAACCCTATTTATACCGACTCATCCGGCAGTGCACAAAATTCTGGTTTCGCTAGCAATATTGGTAATAAAAATTCGTCGGTAAAAGGTTTTTTTAGTGAGGGCTCTATTGGTTCTATATTTTATAATTACTATCACAGTTCAAATAATAAAACGGCCAATGACTTTACGCCAATTTTTTTTGTATTAAATAATAGTAGTTATTTTTCGCATGAAGCGATGACCAGTGTGTTTTTATTTTATGGACAACTTAAAGCGCTATTGAGTGATCAAGCAACTGCTTTTAATGATTTAATGTTAGAGCAAAATATTAATGGTACTGACGAATATGGAACAAACGAATCAAATAATGGAGGTTTGGCAGTCAGCTTACCAGTTTACAAAACAATTAATCCCGATAACATCGCCACTAATGTTTGCAGTTCACCAGAATTCGGTAAATTTAATAGGCTCGCAAATTCGCAACTTCTAAAACTCACCATATCTCAAGCAGGCTCTTATGGAGTCAAAGTAACAAAAGCAGGCGGTGGTGCTGATGCAATTTCAAAACCTGAAATAATTGTTTATAACAAAGGCCAGAAAATTCTAGCGGTTACGAACACTGTCGCTAATAATGCTTCAGGTAATCTGAGCTTATCAAACGGAGTTTATATTCTTGAGGTTTATGATCTTAGTAATCATGACTCTACAAACACCGAAGTGAATACCTTTTGCTTTAACGTGCAGGTGATGGCTAACTAAATGCTGAGATTTACGATGAAAAATACATTGTTAATTATGTTGATTTTTTGTTTCTGCACTCTTGTTTCGTGCCAACAAAAAAATGGACAAAATGCTCACGATGTTCGAGTTAAAGAATTTCAATCTCCTCATGCTACGACGCATAAAAAAGAGGTAAAACCTGGCGCGGCGGTGAGTTTAGCTTCTGCCAATTTGGTCACGATTAATACCAATCAAGCAACAGCGATTATTGTCCTGTTAAAAGCTCAAGCTGCAGCACGCACCATACATGTAGAAACAAATACGAGTGAGGGATTACAACTGATTAGCGGTGCAGAGGCACGGGATTTATCGCTAAATCCAGATGGTTATTATCAATTGCCTGTTAATCTATTGGCACTTGGCAATGGCCGTTATTATCTAAATTTACAGGTGACCATTAATAATGACGAGTATGTCTCTTCTCGTGTATTAGCCGTTATTATTCAAGTTGGCCCATTAGCCGATGCTATCAACTTATCACCAAAAATGTTAAAACCTACAACGAATGAAAATTTAATTTCGCTTCCAGCACAAGAAAGCATTATTCAACATTAAGTCTATTTATTATTGCATAGCAATAACAGCGATTTACATTGAGGATATTTATGTTAAACCCGCGTTTACCCGCAGAGTGGGAGCCGCAAGATGCAATTCTCTTGCTCTGGCCACACAAAGATACTCACTGGAAATCTACTCTAGATGATGCTGTACAGCTTTATGAGGCGTTAGTTTCCGTTATTTGCGATTATGCGGATATCGTCATAGCTCTTCCTAATGCTGAAATAGAAAATGTTCGTGCACGCCTTGAAGCCATGTCGGTTCCATTGGAGTACGTTTATTTTTATCCTGTGGTCGTTGATGATGCAAGTTATAATACATGGATTCGCGATCACGGTCCTATTACTGTTGCCACCAAGCAAGGTATAAAGCTATTAGACTTTAGGTTAAATAGCTTCAGAGTAAACAGCTACGAAGAAAAATCTAATCTGGTATTTGCTAATAAAATATCCAAACAATTGCAAATACAAGATGCTTTTTCTACTGCGGAATTTGAAGTTCAAGATTGGACACTTGAAGGAAGTGCTATAGAAACGGACGGGCAGGGCACATTACTGACTAAAACATCTTACTTTCTCAATAAAAAAATTAATACAGATTTATCTAAAGATGATATAGAAAGTCGTTTAAAAATTGTATTTGGTGTAAATAAAATAATTTGGCTTGAGCATGGTTGTTTAGGTAACGACAGTCACTATATCGATGAATTGGTACGTTTTGGTCCCAATAATACAATCGTTTATACTGCTTGTGATGATGAACAAGACAGTTTTTATGATGAACTAAAAAAAATGGAAAGCGAATTAGAAAATATAACAAATGCTCAAGGTGAGCCCTTCCGTTTACTGCCTCTACCTTGGGCTGGAGCCGTGTACAATGATGATGACGAAAGACTGCAGGTATCTTATGCCAACTTTCTTGTTGTTAATGAGGTCGTTTTGGTGCCCATTTATGATGCATTAAGTGATGAGGATGCCTTGGATGTTATTTTTCAGGCATTTCCTGGATTCAATATTATGGGTATTCCCTGCAGGACATTAAGTGAACAGGGTGGTAGTTTACATCGCATTGCAATGCAATTGCCTGAAGGTGTTTTAGGTTTCTAAAGTTGTTAAATTATGACAGGGATAATCTTAAAAAATGCAACATAATATTAGGCATAATATATAGGTTTTATGTGGTCAATGAAATCAGAAAATAATCAAAAACTATCAGAAAATTTATTCTGCACTGGCGATAAAAATAATTGTCATTTTTTAAATGAAATTATTGAATTACGTCATGAAGTTAATTTGTTAACAGAACAAGTTCGAACAGATGCGTTAACAGGCTTGTACAATTTTCGTTTTTTTAATGAGACTATTGCGGTAGAGATGGAGCGCACCCGACGAGGGACTCAATCACTTGCGATGATTTTGTTAGATATCGATCATTTTAAAAAGTTTAATGATGATCGGGGCCATGAGCTTGGTAATCAGGCACTTATTCATATCGCCAATCTTATTAAAATTGCCGTTCGTAAATTGGATTACGCCTGTCGATTCGGTGGTGAAGAATTTATAATTTTGCTGCCGAATACTGATTTATTTCAGGCCATTCATGTTGCCGAACGCCTTCGTGAAATGATTGCCACAACCCCCTTAATTTTGAATAGTCAATCATCAACTTTGCTTACGGCCAGTTTTGGTGTCGATGAATTTTCAACTTATATGAGCGATACTTGTGAAGGCTTTATACAAAGAGTTGATACATGGCTGTACCAAGCTAAACACAGTGGGCGCAATAGGGTTTCTCATCCAAAATTAAGGCAGCGGATACAAACTGAAGCGGTGACGCTGGAAGAAAAAAATGCACTTTTTGATGCACTAAATGACAATAATGGCCAAGGTTAATATTTGGAGTAATGGTGTATGGGCTTTCCTCAGATTGGCAATCTTGCGCCTAACTTTGTGCTGTTAAATCAGCACGGAGATAAAATAGAGCTTAAAAGTTTTCGCGAAAAAAGTAATGTTGTCGTTTATTTTTATCCTAAGGCATCGACTCCAGGTTGCACCACTCAAGCTTGTGGTCTTCGTGATGCAAATAATGATTTAGCCGCCATAAATACAGTAGTCTTAGGGATTAGTCCTGACGCACCCTCAAAGCTACAAAAGTTTGATAACAAATATAATCTTGGCTTTACCCTTTTATCTGACGAGGGACATGCTGTTGCTGAGGCGTATGGTGTTTGGGAGCTAAAGAGTTTTATGGGAAAACAGTATATGGGAATCATTCGGACTACTTTTATAATCGATATTGATGGTCGGTTAAGACATGTTATTGCTAAAGTGAATACTAAAACTCACAACTTAGATGCCATTAATTATATAAAAGACAGCTTCTGATTTTTTATGATATATTAAATAAATTTTTGCGGTTTTCGGATTGTTTTTCGTAACTTTTTGATGTCGCTTAAATTTTAGTCTATAATGGTCGTACGGATAATAAATTAGAGTGATCGCGTAACCTATATTGGTGTTTTTTGGTATTGGTTTGTCATCAACTGCTCATATTTCTCATGCTTAACTAGCATAAAGAGAGGCCTTAATGATTCAGTTACAACGCAATTATCGTAATGAAGATTTTACATCCAATGGTGAGTTCGCTCATTCGGCAGTTAGATCTTATGAAGAATATTTATCTTTGGCCAGAATCCCTCATTGCGAAGGAGTTTCTGGGCGTGTTGTTACTACTCTTCATCAGCGAGTAGGTCATTCTGATTTATCAATTGACCGTGTTGCTGAGGATATTGGTTTATCCAAGAGAACATTACAGCGTCGCTTGCAACAGCAAAATGCTAACTTTGCACAGCTGCGTGATGATGTGCGTTTCAACTACGCTATTAAATATTTAATTGATGATCATATGAGTGTAGATTTAGTGTCAAAAGCACTCGATTTCTCTGATAGGACAAGTTTTACTAATGCGTTTAAACGCTGGACTGGCTTATCCCCAAGCGTTTTCCGCAAGCTCTTTAGAGATTATGCATAATCCTAAATAGTTTTCTCTTTAACGATTAGCGCTAATTGCCTGCCCTCTTTAAACAGGGTAGAGTTAGCGCTTTTTAATCGTTAGGGGTTCTACATGAGTTTTTTCATATCTTCTGCATTCGCACAAACTGCACAAATTACACCGCCTGCACAGCCCGTTTGGGAATTGCCTATAATGATCGGCGGCATGTTTATTTTTATGTATTTCATTATTATTCGTCCGCAACGTAAGCGTCAAAAAGAACATCAAAATCTTGTCACCGCTTTGTCAAAAGGCGATGAAGTTGTTTTGACTAGCGGCATGCTGGGAAAAGTATTAAAAGTTGATGACAGCTATGTCGTGATAGAAACGGGCAATAATATTGAATTAAAATTTCAGAAAGTTGCCGTTCAGGCTGTTTTGCCTAAAGGTACAATCAAATCAATTGAAGCGGCATAAAATAAAAAATTTTATTTTAATTAATGCTTAAATTCATTCGAATTAATTACCAAACTAATCTTTGCTAGATACAATTTAATGGCTTGGGTAAGCCTGCAATTTTGCAGGCTAGTTTTGCAGGGCTGGGGGGGAAAAGTTGCAATAAGTAAACACTGCGACCTTTTTCAGCCCCCAGCGTTTGCTCAGTGTGTTTTACTAACGCACGCATTGATGGTGAAAGCTCATAGAGCTGGTAGAACTTACGTAACAACTCAATAATTTCCCAGTGCGCTGCAGTTAATTGAATGTGTTCTTGTTGCGCAATTTTAATTGCAACCTCTTCATTCCAATCCGTTAGCTGCTTCAAAAATCCTTCTTTATCTAGTTCAACAGCTTGCGTGCCAATAAGCAATTGCATGTCAATACCAACTTTGTACACAACGATGTTCTATGCTTAGTTGTACAAAGCCATTGTAATCCGTAATGTGAATATCAGGATGGAGTTTTTCTTGCAGACCTCGAGCTTTTACGTCGCCCATAAGTGCATAAATCTTTATTCCCTTTTGCATTATTATTGACAATTGTTCTGAGCAGGGTGAGCTTTTTATTGCGCCAAATACGCCATCTTCTAATAGTAGAATTCCGTCATCCTCCCCACAAATTTGTAGGCAGGATAAAAGAGTCGTGTGAGTAAAGGGCGACTTGTTGACTGTATGTAAAGTACTCATATTAAAAGCTCAGCAATTGGTCTTGCTGGGTCAGTAAACTGCAGATAGTTTTACTATCTATAACTTGGACGCCATCCAGAATAAGTTCATTTATAGTAATTTGTCGTGCTTGCAATGATTCAAAGTGTACATAAATATTTTCAATTTCATAGAGTGCCAATACAGGTAGCATTGCAGCAAAATTTTTTTGTTCCAGGTCACTAGGATCCTGCGCAGATAAGAGCTGAAATACACCGTCATCCATAAATAATAAACTTAAATTCTGATCATACGCAGATGCCGCTAAAATCGCGTCCAATGCTTCTTTTGCGAGCGATGTGCCATAAGGAGCATGACGACTAATAAATAAAAGTTTTTTGCAGGTTATGCTTTTATTATTTGTAGTCATGTTAACCACCAAATGTGATGAGTCTGTCAGAAATGACCGCCGCATCGACCAATTGACCCAGCCCACTAATTTCAAAATTTTGGTTCAAATTGAATGTGGGCTTATCGTAACGATTGGCTTCTTGTTCATTTAATAGCCCGCGCCTCAAGGCTGCTGCGATGCACACAACAAGATCAATATTATAATCCTGACTCAGTTGTTGCCATTGCAGTACCAAATTTATCTCATCTTGGGGTGGTGTCATTAATGCCGAGCTGTTATGTACGCCATCGTGGTAAAAAAATACACGATAAAGTTGATGTCCGTTTGCGAGAACTGCGGCGGCGAAACGATATGCCGTGTCACTCGCTTGTGAAGAGTAGGGTGCAGCATAAATTGCAAGAGAGAAAATCATTGCTTATGCGGTGCCTGAAAGAGTGGGGTGTGGTTAATTCTACGGAATTTATTGTGATAAGTACAAATAAAAAAAGGCACCCTTTAAGGTGCCTTTTTTAACGATAATATGGCGGAAGGGCAGGGATTTGAACCCTGGGTAGGCTATAAACCTACGCCGGTTTTCAAGACCGGTGCATTAAACCACTCTGCCACCCTTCCGTTGAGG
>JANYIO010000203.1 GCA_025362015.1 Gammaproteobacteria bacterium
TTTGAAGCTTTCACACCACAAGCCATTAATTTGCAACTCGTTAATGGCATCAACTTCCGCAAAGGCTGTTACACCGGGCAAGAAATTGTGGCGCGTTTACATTATCGCGGCAACCTTAAGCGCCACATGTACCGATTTGAATTTGCACTTGATGGCAATGAACTTGCAACATCAGCAGCTGCGCTACCTGAAGCAGGAAGTGCGTTACATAACAGCGAAGGAAAAGTGGTTGGTGAAATTGTTATTGCGGCAAAAAAAACAGCATCTACTGGCGAGCTGCTAGCGAGCGTAGTAGATGATCAACGCATCGATCTATATCTCCCACACAATCCACAAAAACTCAACCTCTTATCCTTACCTTATGCTATACCTACTCTAGATGTTACGGATTAATTCTTCGCCAGCCAACAATAACTTTATCTAGAACAAGCAGGTACTTCATGAGCCAAATCGTTGACCGGGTTCGTCAGGACATTATTACTGCCATCAAAAATGATCAATTGGTATTGCCCACACTCCCCGAAGTAGCACTGAGAGTGCGTGAAGTTGCCGATGACCCCAACGCAGATATCGAAAAATTAGCCAGCGTTATTGGGAATGATGCCGCACTGAGCGCGCGTATTATCCGCGTGGCCAACAGCCCATTACTGCGAGCATCGCGCGCAATTGAAGATCTAAAAACTGCGTTGATGCGCCTGGGGATTTCTTATACCTGCAACATCGCCACCGGGTTAGCTATGGAGCAAATGTTTCAAGCAACATCAGATTTAGTCGATATGCGAATGCGCGAAGTGTGGAGCCGCTCCAGCGAAGTAGCAGGCATTAGTCATGTGCTCTGCAAGCATTACACTAAACTCCGCCCAGATCAGGCAACCCTCGCAGGATTAGTCCATAAAATAGGTGTGCTGCCCATTTTAACTTACGCTGAAGATCACCCCGCGTTGTTAAATGACAGCTTGACCTTGGACAATGTTATTCATCAATTGCATGCGCCTATTGGCGATTTAATTTTGCAAGCTTGGGGCTTCCCCCAAGAGCTACTACACATTCCTTCCCAACATATAGATTTTACACGCCAAGCTGCGAAAGCGGATTACGCGGACATAGTGACTGTTGCCATGCTGCAAAGCTATGCTGGCACCAACTCATCAATGGCACAAATTGATTACCATCAAGTAACCGCCTTTGAGCGTCTCGGTCTGGATCCTGAAATTCAAGTTTCTGACGATGAAGATTTATCTGCTGATTTAGAAGCCGCTATGGCGTTGTTGTTATAAATGTTATAAAAAATTAAGGCAAACGCCAATCAATCGGCGTTTGTGCTTGTTGTTGCAAATATTTATTCGCTTGTGAAAAATGTCCGCAACCAATAAAGCCCCGATATGCCGATAACGGCGATGGATGTGGTGCAGTCAAAATCAAATGTTTGCTAGTATTAATTAACTCCCTTTTCTTTTGCGCGTAGCTACCCCACAACAAAAACACGACACCTTGACACTGCTCATTCAGCACTTGAATTGCGCGATCAGTAAATTGCTCCCACCCCTGCCCTTGATGTGAACCTGCACGTGCCTGCTCCACTGTTAGCGTTGCATTTAACAAGAGCACACCTTGCGCAGCCCAGGATTGCAAACAACCGTGATTGGGTGACGCAAAACCAAAATCTCGTTCAATTTCTTTAAAGATATTTTTTAACGATGGCGGCGCCACAACACCCGGCTGCACCGAAAAACATAAACCATGAGCTTGATGCGGGCCATGATAAGGATCTTGCCCTAGAATCACCACCTTCACTTTATTTAACGGAGTAGTATTGAACGCATTAAAAATATTTTTCGATTCAGGATAAATAGTTTTTCCCGCTTGTTTTTGTTGCAATAAAAATTGTTTGAGTTGTCGCATATAAGGCAACTCAAATTCAGGCTGCAAATATTCAAGCCAGCTGGAATGTAGATCAATAGATTTTTCGGTTTTAGATTCAGGGGCCATCATAAGCATCATCAAATATTATTGTTACCAAATCCAAAACAAAAAAACCCACCTTAAAAGATGGGCTTTCATGCACATGAAACCAAAAATATAAAATCAAAACCAGATTTTATTACAACTTGTCAGCATGCGCGCTCAAATAAGCAGCAACACCAGCTGGGCTCGCGTCCATACCTTTATCGCCATCTTTCCAGCCAGCAGGGCAAACTTCGCCGTGTTCTTGATGGAACGCCAAAGCATCAACCATGCGCAACATTTCATCAACGTTACGACCTAAAGGTAAATCGTTAACAACCTGATGACGGACCAGGCCAGCCTCATCGATCAAGAAAGAACCACGGTAAGCAACGCCATCTGCCGCTTCTACATCATAAGCGCGACAAATTGAGTGAGTGATATCCGCAACCAACGTGTATTTAACTGGGCCAATACCACCATCATTCACTGCAGTATTACGCCATGCATTGTGTGAAAACTGAGAGTCAATAGAAACACCAATGACTTCTACATTACGTTTTTTGAACTCGGCGATGCGATGATCAAACGCCAACAATTCAGACGGACACACAAAAGTAAAATCCAACGGGTAGAAAAATACGACAGCTTTTTTACCTTTGGTAGCGGTAGAAAATGTGTAGCTATCGACGATTTCGCCATTTGCCAATACGGCTGCAGCAGTAAAATCTGGTGCTTCTTTGCCAACTAATACGCCCATAATAATTCTCCTAAGGGGTTAAAGGTGAAAGTAAATCTGAGTTCCGGTTAATAACTTGCCAACCGAGCTGAATAAAAAGTACAAAACGATTTAGGGTACAGCGCCATCTTACACAGCAATAAAATCTTGTCACATTAATTTTTTATATAGTTGCCCATATCATGAGGCTATAACGTGTTTTTTACCTACCTGGAATAAAAAAACCGCCAAATTTCTTGGCGGTTTTTTGTAAGACTTCGTTTAATAAAAACCAGGTATTACCATTGAGTTAAAGGACTTGAGTCAAGCTGATAAATTCTTACCCAATCATATTGTGTGGTCATCGGGTAAACGTTACCTGTTTTGTTTCCGCCAAAAGTGTTTTGAATGCCATCATTTGGTATCCAGAAGTTCATCATCAAATCAGTAAGATTATCAGGTACTGGAGTATAAGAAACTTGTGGCGCTTTACACGGATTGCAAGATAACCAACTTTGATCAAGAGTTTTCACTAACACGCCGTCTACAAACCATTTCATAGCAGTAGGTGTCCATTCAATCGCATACACTCTCCAAGCATCAGCTGGGGCAATAGAAATTTTATGCTCCCAAGCTCCCCATTGACGTGTACCACTCCAATCGGCAACGTTTACACCATAAATTAAGTTGGCTTGGAACATATCTGGACGGCTGCCTTCCAACTCTATGTCAATCTCTTCCCATTCTTTAGGAGAACCTTCTTGAACATAAGTAAACAGTGACGAAATATAGCCTTTAGCGACTGCTCTAGCCGGTGCTTTCATACGTGTTTCAATGCGGCCATATTTAATGCGTTTAGTAGACAGTGTACGCAACTCGCCACACGAATAATTGTAAGCACCTTTGTCAGCATTGTGGTCATACGACCAGCTACCAGCCACATACTCACTGCGCACCACTAACTCCAAATTCCCGTTAACAACATTTACGCCTTGAGGGGTAAAGCGGCATATAGACTCACCACCTACAGCGCCATCGCCTTTCTTCCAGACATTGGTATTAAAGCTGTCGAAACGATCATCAAGTTTAAGTGTATAACCAGGATAAACACCGGTGTAACCTGAGTACGCAGTAGGAAGATTAGCTGGTGGAGTATTTTGCTGTGCAACGGTAAATGAATTCACATTAAAGCCGCCACCCATTTGCGATAAGCGAATTACATGGGCACCAGCGTTTAACGTAACTGACACACTCGGACTATTAACCCAATTTTGCCAACCACCAGAAGAACCGAAGGATACGTTGGCGGAATCTACTCTCGTAGCACCATAGAATTCGTAATGAAGTGTCCCGCTACCAGTAGTGGCAACACGCGCTGTCAAGGTATACACACCTGCTGTTGGCACATTGACTGAGTATTCAACCCACTCGCCAGGATCAAACCAACCGATGTTATAACCACCGCCTGCTGCAGCCTCTAAGTCAACATAGTCACTACGGTAAGCTCCGCCAGTATTACCAACTGTTGCATCGTTGTAGGCATCGCCTTGGCCGTCGAAGTCATAGTTTTCGGCTTCAATCACACCAGGCATATTGGGAAGGCTGCCGCTGTAAGGCCTGTTCGCACTCGCATGCTGCGCAAACAGTAACGGCAAACATAACGTTACAGCCGCAAGTAATTTATTGTGGGATTTCGTTATTAACATGGATATTTCCTCACTTCGGATTTTTCGGTCGCCCCAATTAACATTTCACTGGTGCGATGGGCGTCAATTTAGTTCATTAACACCTGCTAATACTGATCCACTTAAAGTGTGATGCGGGTCACAGAGCAGTTAATGAAATAGTAGACTCAAGGAGGGAGGATTAGTAGGCGCATTATTCATCTTTTTGGCGCATTAACTAACTCATTTCTTCTAGAGTTTTGTATAAGATTAAAAAGAAGTAATAAGCGCGCTGTTTTAGGTATATAAATTGTAAAACACCAAATAATGTTTAAAAAAGCGAGGGGGAAATGAGAAAAATGGTGGAGTCTGTCGGCAGCAGAAATTATTAGTCTACAGACTTAGACTATCAGCCATTCTGGCCATCATAACTGTGGCACTCACCCAGTTAAATAACCGAGCAATAACTCATTGATTGCCCATCACTTATCAAATTGTTAATATTGCCGCACTCCATATCAGCTACTTGCTCCCGCATTTCACTCCCATTTTCAATTGATTATTCACTTATTGAGATATTTTATGCCAGTCGATTTTCGTTCAGCTTCGCTTACCCATTTGGCTTTTAACGATGAATTTGTATCTCGTCATATAGGACCAAACGCTCAACAAACGGCTGCCATGCTCGCAGCTTTAGGCGTCAGCTCAGTAAAAGAATTAATCGATAAAACGGTACCCACTAGTATTCGCTTGCAAGGCGAACTGGCATTAGATGCCGCCACTTCCGAAGCTAATGCGTTAGCGCAACTCAAAACCATCGCTAGCAAAAATCGTATTTTCAAAACCTACATAGGTATGGGTTATTACGACACTATCGTCCCCAATGTGGTGCTGCGTAATGTGCTCGAAAACCCCGGTTGGTACACTGCTTACACACCCTATCAACCGGAAATTGCGCAAGGCCGCTTAGAGGGTTTACTGAATTACCAACAAATGTCGATCGACCTTACTGGCATGGAAATGGCAAATGCATCCATGTTGGATGAAGGCACCGCCGCCGCTGAAGCTATGGCAATGTGTAAACGCCAAAACAAAAAAAGTAGCTCGGATGTGTTTTTTGTCGATGCCGACACGCATCCACAAACTATCGCTGTGGTGAAAACCCGCGCAGAACATTTTGGCTTTGAAGTGAAAGTTGCTAAAGCAGATGAATTAGCCAATGGCGATTACTTCGGCGCTTTATTGCAATACCCCGGCTCAAGCGGACAAATACGTGATTTAACCGCACTCATCGATGCTGCACACAACAACCATGCGCTCGTGACTGTAGCCAGCGACCTAATGGCACTGCTGCTACTTAAATCTCCCGGCGCAATGGGCGCAGATGTCGTGGTTGGTACCAGTCAACGCTTTGGAGTACCTATGGGTTTCGGCGGCCCGCACGCAGGTTTCTTTGCGTTTCGCGACGCTTACAAACGCTCTGCTCCCGGCCGTATTATTGGTGTCTCGATTGATGCACGTGGTAAGCCGGCACTACGCATGGCGATGCAAACCCGCGAACAACATATTCGCCGCGAAAAAGCTAACTCCAACATTTGCACATCTCAGGTGTTGCTGGCAGTAATGAGCGTGTTCTACGCGATTTACCACGGCCCAGATGGCCTCAAACGTATTGCCAACCGCATCCACCGCTTAACAGCAGTTACAGCGGCGGCACTACAAGCAAAAGGTTTTACCCTTGCTAATAGCCACTACTTCGACACCATCACTGTGCAAGTCGGCAGCAAACAGCAAGCGATTTACCAGGCTGCGCTTGATGCGGAAATTAACCTTCGCTTAGCAGACTCCGACTCTCTCGGCATCAGCCTGAACGAAACAACCAATCTGAACGATGTTGCACAACTCCTGGCAACCTTCGGAATTGTGGATGCAGATTTAGCCAGCTTTGATGACGCACTTGCCATTACCAACAAAGCTATCCCGACAGATTTGCTGCGTACTGATGCAATTTTAACTCATCCGGTATTCAGTAGTTACCAAAGTGAAACTGACATGCTGCGCTACTTGAAGCGTTTGGAGTCTAAAGATATCGCCCTAAATCAATCGATGATTCCACTCGGCTCCTGTACGATGAAACTCAACGCCACGGCAGAAATGATCCCGGTCACTTGGCCGGAGTTCGGCAAAATGCATCCCTTCGCGCCCATCGACCAAGCCCAAGGCTACCGTCAATTGTTCGAAGAATTGCAAGAAATGCTCAAAACCTGCACCGGTTACGATGCCATCAGTTTGCAACCCAACGCCGGCTCACAAGGCGAATATGCAGGCCTCGTTGCCATCAAAAAATATTTTGCAAGCAAAGGAGAAAGTGGCCGCGACATCTGCCTGATTCCCGCGTCTGCTCATGGTACCAACCCAGCGTCGGCACAAATGGTAAGTTTTAAAGTAGTCGTAGTGGCATGCGATAGTAAAGGCAACGTGGATTTGATTGACCTCGCCGCTAAAATTGCCACTTACGGCAAACAAATCGCTTGCATCATGGTGACCTACCCTTCAACTCACGGCGTGTTCGAAGAAGGTATCACTCAACTCTGCGACATGATTCATGAACTGGGCGCACAGGTATATATCGATGGCGCCAACATGAATGCACTTGTGGGTGTAGCGGCACCGGGCAAATTCGGTGGCGACGTATCGCACCTTAACTTACATAAAACGTTCTGTATTCCTCACGGCGGCGGCGGCCCTGGTATGGGTCCAATTGGCGTAGGTAAACATCTTGCACCTTTCCTGCCTGCGCACCCGGTGCAAGCTGTACCTAACACTAACACTGCCTACGGCACTATTTCTGCCGCGCCCTGGGGCTCAGCGAGTATTCTGCCAATCAGCTGGATGTACATCAAAATGATGGGCGCAGTCGGCATGCGCCAAGCTACTGAATATGCCATCCTCAATGCCAACTATGTAGCCAAAAAACTCGACGCCGCCTACCCTGTGTTATACAAAGGCACCAATGGTTTTGTGGCGCACGAATGCTTGTTGGATTTACGTCCACTTAAAGAAGCTAGCGGCATCAGTGAAGAAGATATCGCCAAACGCCTTATGGACTTCGGCTTCCACTCACCCACCATGTCATTCCCGGTGGCCGGCACCTTAATGATCGAACCCACCGAATCAGAATCCCTAGGTGAGTTGGATAGGTTTATCGAAGCCATGCTGATTATTCGCAAAGAAATCACCCAAGTAATAAACGGTGAAGTTTCAGCCGAAGCCAGCGCATTACACAACGCACCGCACACCCAAAATGATGTACTGGACGAAAACTGGACACGCGCCTATTCACGCGAAACTGCCAGCCGCCCAGCATCATGGTTGAAAAATCATAAAGTATGGCCGAGCGTAAATCGGATTGATAATGTGTATGGCGATCGCAACCTAGTCTGTTCTTGCCCAAGTATCGAAAATTACCTGGAATAAACATTAAGCTCTAAATTTTGTCAGGGCGTGACCAACATGGTTTTTGTAGGGCACGCCCTTTTTTATTTGCCAGAATATTTTCACAAAAGGTAATATGAATTTATTGCTCCAGTTGGCATAAGTGTAAATGCACCTGCTCACGAACCGCGTGTACCCGCAACCTGATTACATGAAATTGTAATAGGGCTTCCAAGACCCGTAAATATACGTCCAGACCATCATAACGTTGCTCCCAATCTTTGCGATGCTCCTCTAATAAAGTACCGCAATGAACTTCAAGCAACCACGAGCCTCATTCGTGTTCGAATAGTGGTGCTATGATTGTAAAAAGATGATAAAAGAATAATTTAAGCGACAGCAATATATAACTTCGCCAATAAATGCCATGACCACATAAAAATACTGACTGTTCAGCTAATCACTTTTTTATTGATATATTGCTTTATCATAATCGGTAACATAATTTCATTACACTGCTAGCAGCCATTACATTAATTTTTCTGGAAAATGCCGCAATGATAGATAAAATAAATAATCAAAATGAGCAGGAAAATCCAGAGCAGTTGCTACACGATATCGCGACCCCATTACTCATAACACAAATGAATGCCAACCTTCTCATGGAGTACTTACCCCAACTGATCGCAGCACTACAAAACTCTCAACCTAATCATGAATTATTACTCGATAATGAAAAAATTGTCGCCGCATTAATCAACTCCCCCAATATCATTAAAAACAACCTTGGGATCGTACAAAAAAAAATTAGACTCTTATCCAACTTGCTTGAAAACAATAATTTCAATTCCAACACAGCAGACACCAACTCACTCTTTAAGAATTCACCAGAAAACCTTAAACCGTTACGCACCCTAAAAATAAAAAATATCCTTTTAGTCGAAGATGAAGCGATTCACCAGGATATTGGGTTACGTTTACTCACGCCAAAATATCAGGTTGATTGCGCCAATAATGGGTTTGAAGCCATCAGTAAATGCAAACAGCAGCACTATGACTTGATCTTGATGGACCTACAGATGCCAAAAATGAATGGTGTAGAAGCAACTACTGCGCTACGCCAAATTATCAGGGCTGAGGTAATAATAATTGGGCTTACTAGCATGCCGATAGGTAACAAGCGCAATGACTTACTGGAACTTGGCTTCGATAATTTCCTTGAAAAACCACTAAAGCTGGAAAACTTTCAAAATATATTGAGATTACATACGAATAATGACTAAGATGCCAAAGTAAAAAAATATCCTTAAAAAAAGTGACTTTAATATGCACAAAAAAAAACAACGCAGAACCAGGCACATTATTTATTACTACTCCTGTCTTTCTCTTACAATTGTTTCCAGCTCAGCCATTATGGCGCAAGAAACATCATCCTCGCCCACCATTGAAGAAGTCACAGTCACCGCGCAAATGCGTGAAGAAAATGTTCAATCAGTACCCATTGCCATAGGGGTTTACAACAAAGATTTTATTGCCAACATTGGCGCCAGTTCATTAACTGATACGGAATACGCAATTCCCAATATAAATTTTGGCACTGGCGGTAGAAATACACGGGGTGAAATAGCCATTCGCGGAGTTGGAGCGTACTCTCGCAATATAGGTAGCAACGCACGCGTCGTTGTTTATGTCGATGGTGTGCTTACGGGCCGCTCATCCACGTTTAATCAAAGTCTGTTAGACGTAGAACGTATTGAGGTATTGAGGGGGCCGCAGGGGACATTATCCGGCGCCAACGCAATTGTGGGTGCTATTAATATTATTACTCAAACACCCACTGACAAATTTTCCGCTGAACTACTCTCTGATGTCGGTAACTTTAATCTGCGTTCATTAACCGGCAAACTTAATTTACCTATCACCTCAGATTTGTACGCCAGCCTACTAGTCAGCTC
>JANYIO010000224.1 GCA_025362015.1 Gammaproteobacteria bacterium
GCTGGCGCAGATGGCAAGCGAGCTTTCTCTAACCCAATTAACTTTGGTTACAGAGTAACAGATAGCAAACGTAAGAGAACTAACG
Source organism: Gammaproteobacteria bacterium (assembly GCA_025362015.1). GTDB lineage: Bacteria > Pseudomonadota > Gammaproteobacteria > Pseudomonadales > Cellvibrionaceae > Cellvibrio. Next base: position 86 of record JANYIO010000224.1, read on the forward strand.
GTAACCTGATTGTTGAATTCAAGCCTGTAGACAATCTTACTCTTGGTGTTGACGCATTGTTTGTACGTCAAGATGTTGATTACGAAGCTCATTCAATTAGTACCTGGTTTAACCGTTCTGGTGGAACTGTTAAGATTGATTGGGCCCCTAGCAAAACTGGTGCATTTGGCCCATTGAGTTACACAGAAACCAACCCAGGCGTTACTGACTTGGCGATGGATGCACAGAAAACCGGATCAAGAACAGATCTTACCTCTTTTGGCTTCAACGCTAAATTCGAAGCAACCGATCATTTGAAATTTGAATTTGATGCGCACAATTCTGTGTCTGATTCTCAACCAAATAGCATTTACGGTACTGGTAACAGCTTGACTGCTCAGGCGAGAGTTAACTACAACCCAAGTATAGATTTTAGCCAAGCTTTACCTGTGTTGTCGTTGAAGTATCCGCCTGCTTCTGTAGGCGCGACCGTTCCAGGTCACCCATCTATTACAACTCCTGTAACAGTTGCACCAACAGCTGCACAAATGCAATTGACTGGTAGCACTTTCAGAAACACTGAACAAAGGTCTGAAGTTGATCAATATCAACTTAAAGGCGCCTACAGTTTTGATGATATGGTGTTAAAAGCAATTAACTTTGGCGTTGCTTCAACTGATATCACAAACCGTACTCAGTTCGTAGTATCTGACTTGCAAAACCATGGTGACTGGGGTGGTGTTGGTCATGAAGGTGACTTCAATGCATCGCTTTGGCCTACTGACAAGTTAAGCAATTACTTCTCTAGCGGCTCCTTCAAAGGTGCTGCTGTACAAAACACGTTTATGGCGTTTGATTTAGAGAAGGTTGCTGCAGCTGCTGGCGCGATGGTGTATGACCCTGCAACTCATAACGGCTATTCATGGGCTACCGTAACACCTAACTCACCATGTGCTAAGGGTTATTGTGCACCAACCGTTTATCAAAATATGGCCGGTCCGTCTATTCCAGATGTGAAAGCAGATTTAGCCGACCCAACGAAAAAGCATTTCATGAGCTTTAACGGCCAAAGTGCAACTGACTTGACCGTAGATGAAACTACTACATCTGGTTACATTCAAGGCCAATTTGAAACTGAATATCAAGGTCACCTAGTGCATATGTTGGCTGGTTTGCGTGAAGAATCTACAAATGTAACATCAACTTCTTTAATTCCAGTACTGGGCGATGGTTCCTGGAACACTGCTAATGAATTCGTTCTTCCAACTACCAATGCTGGTAGTTTCTTCAAAGATACGGGTAGCTACAGCAAGTTGTTGCCAAGCTTGGATTACGATATCAGCCTTGTAGACAGTGTTAAGTTGCGTGCTTCGTTGAGCAAAACAATGGCGCGTACCTCTTATGACAACTTAAGAGGCACCCATTATGCGGTAGGTAACGTAAGAAATAATGGTACGTCCGCAGCGGGTGATGCTAGTATTGGTAACCCAAATTTGAAGCCATTGACCTCTAAAAATGGTGATGTTTCTGTTGAGTGGTACTACGATGACGCTAGTTATGCATCTGTTGGCTATTTTGCTAAAAAGTTGGAAGACTTCATTGGTACAGCGCAAAGAAAAGAAGTAACTGCTAACCGTACATCAATTGGTGGGCCTCGCTACCTTGCTGCTGTAGCTGCTGGTAAAACTGGCGATGATATCCGTCAATATCTCCTTGCTAATGCTGCAACTGATCCTTTGATTAGTGGTGGTCATGTTGGGGCAGCACCAAATGATCCGACTGTAGTTGCTAATTTAACTTATCCAATTAACAACAAAGCAGCGTTGGTTACGGGTTGGGAATTTGCAGTTCAGCATACTTTTGCTGACACTGGCTTTGGTGTAATGGCTAACTTGACCAAAGTAAACGGCAGCGCTAATTATGATAACAACAGCCTGGATGATCAATTTGCTGTTCTTGGTCTCAGCGACTCTTACAACCTGGTTGCTTTCTACGATAAATATGGCGTGCAGGCTCGCGTTGCATATAACTGGCGCGATCAATTCCTCAGCTATACTGACGGGAACCAAGCGCGAAACCCAGTATATGTAGAGGCTTATGGCCAAGTTGATGCTTCTATTAGCTATGAAGTAATCGAGAATCTGACTGTTGGTTTGGAAGGTTCTAACATTACTAACGAGCATACTCGTAGTCATGGTCGCGATTGGCATGATTTGTTTAACTACACTGAAACTGGCGCTCGTTATGATTTGAGCCTCCGTTACAAATTCTAATTTATTAGAATAGTGTGTTAAAATGTTAAAAAAAGCCGCTGTTATCAGCGGCTTTTTTTTGGCAATTATTTGTATCGAATTTGATTTAATCGATGAATTATTGTGGGATTTACTTCATAGTTAAAAATGATTGAAGTTCTGTAGCTTAATGCTTTTCCTTGATGGAAACTGCGCATTCTTTGACGGCGTATTTAATGAGCAAAGCAAACCGGTTAGGTGAACAAATGAATGATGTTGTAAGTCGCATTGTTATTGTAGGCGGTGGTTCGGCAGGTTGGCTAACGGCGGCGGTAATAGCAGCCGAGCATGTAAATTCCGATCTAGGGATCCAAGTGACTCTAATCGAGTCGCCAGATATTAACTCAATTGGTGTTGGCGAAGGGACCTGGCCTTCCATGCGTGCTACTTTGGCAAAGATCGGACTCTCAGAAACCGAGTTTTTCCGCGAGTGCGACGCTAGTTTTAAGCAGGGCTCTAAATTTAAAGGGTGGTTAAACGGTAGTGATGCAGATGCGTACTACCATCCGTTTACACTTCCTGATAAGTATCGCGAAATAAATTTAGCGAAATATTGGCTTAAGTATCGAGATAAAGTTTCTTTTGCAGATGCGGTTTGTGTGCAAAGTCACTTGTGTGAAAGGGGCTTGGCGCCAAAGCAGATTACAGCGCCAGAATACTCGTTCGCAGCCAATTATGGCTATCACTTAGATGCTGGGAAGTTTTCAGCGCTTTTACATAAGCATTGTGTTGAAATATTAGGTGTTAAATATATTAGCGATAGTGTTACTTGTATTAACGCCGCAGAAAATGGAGATATTGCATCACTATCGCTGCAAGTTGGCGGAGTTATTTCTGGAGATTTGTTTATCGACTGTTCGGGATTTGCTTCTATTCTTTTAGGCGGATATTATAAAATTCCATTTATTAGCAAAAAGCACATTCTGTTCAATGATCGGGCGCTAGCAATACAGACACCCTATCCTGACCCTAACAGTCCAATATCTTCTCAAACAACCTCTATTGCACAAGAGGCAGGCTGGATATGGGATATAGGTTTGCCATCACGGCGCGGTGTTGGTCATGTGTTTTCAAGTGCTCATATTGGTGATGACGATGCCGAAATTACTCTGCGAAAATATATTGAACAAGACGTAGGAAAAAAGATCGCTGAGGAACTTCCTGTAAGAAAGATAAAGATCAATCCAGGGCATAGGGAAATTTTTTGGCATAAAAATTGTGTCGCAGTGGGAATGGCCGCAGGTTTTATTGAGCCATTGGAAGCTTCTGCTTTGGTATTGATTGAGTTGTCTGCTGCCATGATCAGCGAACAATTGCCTGCAACACGTCAAATTATGGATTTGAGTGCTAAGCGTTTTAATGAAAAGTTTCATTATCGTTGGGGAAAGATTATTGATTTTCTAAAATTGCATTATGTACTTACTCAACGACAAGAAAAATATTGGCGAGACAATTGCGAGAGCAAAACGCTACCTGAAGGATTGAGGGAATTACTCGAATTGTGGCGTTATAGAACACCTTGGTATTATGATGAATTGCAAATTGACGAGATGTTTCCTTCAGCCAGTTTCCAATATGTTTTATATGGCATGCAGTTTTCGCCAGATGTAATTCCACCCAGGGAGAAAGTGAAGGCAACAGAGGTTATGCGAGCTGAAGAGCTATTTAGTGAAAACTTCCAGTTGACGCAACGGCTTTTGACTGTACTACCCACTAATCGCGACCTGATTGAAAAAATTAAAAAACATGGGCTTCAAAAAATATAAGAGCCGATAAGAAACTAAAAAATGACAACGAGGAATGACAATGAACAACTATGTATTATTAAATAATGTAGAGCATAAAAATCTAAAAGTTATTGGTGACTTTGCGCCTAAATATGGCGATAACGTTATGAGTACAATTACGTTCCCTCAAGAGTTTAGAACTATTCAGGGCACTTATCCGATATTTTTCAGTAAGGATCGTGAAACGGGACGTTTTTTTGCGTCTGCAATTTTAGGATTGAGAGAAGGCGAAAATTTATTTCTAACAGAGAAGGGCTGGGACGCCAATTACATTCCAGTCACAATCAAAAGAAATCCGTTCGTAATTGGATTTCAGCGTGTACAAGAAGATGGCATGTTGAAAAAAAATATGGTTGTTAATATTGATATCAGTAGCCCGAGAATTAGCGAGGCTGAAGGTGAATCTGTTTTCTTGCCTCACGGCGGCAATTCTCCATATTTGGAGAGTGTTGTTTCGATACTTGATTATATTAGTGTTGGTGATCGGACGTCAGCTGAATTTATTGATAGCCTATTGCAATACGATCTTTTAGAGCCCTTCTCAATAGAAATTGAATTAAAAAATGGTGATAAAAACCAGTTGGTAGGTTTCTATACCATCAATGAAGAGAAACTGGTTGCTTTGACCTCTGACATTTTGGGTGATCTGCACGCTAAAGGTTACTTGCTTTATATTTATATGGTTCTAGCATCGTTGTCTAATGTAGAAGCGCTAATTCAAAGAATTGAAATGAGATGAAGCGCCGCAGTGGCTTAGGTTTGATTTCAATTTAAAAAGTTGTTCGTTATGTTTGATTCAATAAAAAAAGTAAAAGTAGTCGGTGGTTGTACTCCAGAAACAATCGGGGTTGATGTTTTATTGTCTCAAGAACCTCTAATTCTTAAAGGGCTAGTTTCGAGCTGGCCAATTGTCAAAGCTGGTTTGCGTTCAGATGTAGAGGCGGCTAATTACATACTTCAGTTTTATAAAGGTGAAAGTGTATTGGCGTTTCTTGGTGATGCTAAGGATGGCGGGCGAATTTTTTATGATGAAAGTTTAACAGGGTTTAATTATAAAACGGCGAATGCAAAACTTGATTTTGCGTTAGATCAACTAACTCGTCAGGGAAACAATATAGATTCACCGAGTATCTACATTGGGTCGACAGTGATCGATGGTTATCTGCCTGGCTTTAGGGCACAAAATGATTTGTCTTTGAGCCAATATAATCCAAGAGTCAGTATTTGGATGTCGAATCATTGTAGAGTAGCTGCACATTGGGATGGGCCAAAGAATATTGCATGTTCTGTTGTAGGTAAAAGACGCTTTACTTTGTTCCCTCCAGATCAACTGGCGAATCTCTACGTCGGTCCTCTCGATAAAACGCCAGCTGGGCAGTCAGTTAGTCTGGTTGATTTTTATAATCCAGATTATGAGCACTATCCCAAATTTAGAGAGGCGCTAAATCATGCCCAAGTGGCTGACCTTGAGCCTGGAGATGCGCTCTATTTACCCAGTATGTGGTGGCATCATGTAGAAAGTTTGGGGGCGTTCAATGTCTTGATAAATTATTGGCTGCGGGATTCGCCCGCATTTTTTGCCGGTGGATTAGATGCGCTTGACCACACAATTTTGGCAATTAGAGGTCTACCCGAAGAGCAGAGAAAGATATGGAAAAATCTTTTCGATTTCTATGTGTTTGACTATGACAAAAAGAATTTCGAACATATTCCAGAAGAAGCTCAAGGTTCTCTGGGGGAAATTTCTGACGATGTAGCACGAAGAATTCGTGCTCAATTGTTATCCAAACTAAATCGATAAAGAATTTGGGTTGATAGCACGCGTAAAATTAAATTGCGCTAAATTATTTGCGAATACTGATGAGAGGTGTTTATTTTGGAAGGGCATAAAGTTAAGAGGGTGGTTATTGTTGGTGGTGGTACCGCTGGATGGATGGCTGCGGCCTCGATTTCAAAGTTGATCGGTAAAAACCTTGATATTACGTTAATTGAATCCGATGAAATATCGACAGTCGGTGTTGGCGAAGGCACCATTCCTCCAATTGTGTTCCTTAATCGTCTGATGGATATCAGCGAACAGGAGTTTTTGGCTGAGGTGCGTGGTACTTTTAAGCTTGGGATTTCCTTTGAAGGCTGGCGCAATATTGGAGAGGACTATTTCCACTCATTTGGTGCAATAGGAAAAGATTGTTGGGCGGCGGGCTTTCAACACTTTTGGCTTAAGGGACGCAAAATAGGTTTTAATAAGCCGCTGGGAGATTATTGCCTGGAGTTAAAGGCTGGTGTGACAAATAAATTTTCACATTTACCCAATGGTGGGATTAACTATGCCTATCATATTGACGCGGGCCTTTATGCAAAATTTTTGAGAAAGATTGCTGAAAGACACAATGCAAAACGTGTAGAGGGAAAAATTGTCAACGTTGCAACAAATAATAAAACGGGCTTTATTGAGTCGGTAACCTTGGCCTCAGGTGAGGTCTATGAGGGTGATTTATTTGTAGATTGCTCAGGGTTTCGCGCTTTGTTAATTGAGGAAACTTTGCATACCGGCTTCGAAGATTGGTCACATTTGCTACCCTGTAATAGTGCTGTAGCCGTGCAAACTGAATCTGTAAGAGAGCCTGTGCCTTATACGCGATCTATTGCTCATTCATCTGGATGGCAATGGCAAATTCCGTTGCAGCACCGCGTGGGTAACGGTTTGGTGTACTGCAGCCGTTATATGTCTGATGATGAAGCCAAAAAAACCTTGCTAGAGAATATAGAAGGTAAGCTTATTACTGAACCAAAGCTCATCAAATACCGAACGGGCCAACGCTTAAAATATTGGAACAAAAACTGTATTGCTATTGGTCTTTCAGGTGGATTTATTGAGCCGCTTGAGTCGACGAGTATCCATTTAATTCAGCGAGGCATAACTCGATTAATGCAGTTGTTTCCATTGGATGGTGTCAAGCAGACAGATATTGATGAATATAACCAGCAAATGAAGTACGAAGTTAACAATATTCGCGATCTCATTATTCTCCATTACTACGTAACCGATAGAGAGGATTCACCTTTCTGGCGCTATTGTAAGAACATGCCGGTACCTGAATCGCTGAAGCACAAAATCAATTTGTTTAAAGAGACTGGAAAAGTTTTTGTGAAATCTGAGGATTTGTTTAAAGAGGCATCTTGGCTGCAAGTTATGATGGGTCAAGGGATAATGCCTGAAAACTACCATACAATTGTTGATCAGATGACTGACGAAGAGTTGGGCAGCTTTTTGAGTACGATCAGTACTCAAATCCAAAAAACGGTTGACCAAATGCCTTCTCAACAGGAATATATTGATTATTACTGCAAAGCAGGTAGCTGGGATTAGGTATAAAATTCATGTTGAAACAACCCAAAAAATTGTTTCAGCGTGAATTTCGATTGTTTAGATAATAAATTTAAATCTTCTATCTCTTGACTCTTTTTCATTCCGTCCCGCCGATAGGATGTGGTTTGCCTGACATCAATAATTTTGTTATTTTTACTATAACAGCCTTACATGGAAACCGAAGCATTAAAATTTGTCAACCTCTAGCACGCCCTGCCCATCCCACTTTTGCTGGCAAAAGTGATTAGCCCCATGTTGCGCTGTTTTTTAAAGTGAGACGACACTGAATGAATGCTGGGCGATGATTTGTCACCTAAAGCATCAACAATAAGAATGCGGATTACTTTTTCACTTTGGTAATTTGTGTAACAACACTCACAACATGATAAATTGCCATGCAAGCAATCCAAGTGTAGGCCAAACCTTCACTTTGGCGTTATCAAGATATTTCAGGGCGCAATATTAAATTATCGACTGACTTGTTAGCGCTCCTTGCTTGGCCCCCAATTTATTTGGGATCTTTAAGGTTTGATTCCTTTATTTTAAAAAGCGGTGAAGCTATATGACGTATCCCATCAAACAACAATTACAAATTTTGGCAGCTATCACAGCGTGCGTCTTATACCTTGGCGCCTGTAAAAGCACCGAACCTTCATCAAAATCTCCTGTTGTTAGTAAAGCCAGCTCATCTATCGATAATGTAACTTTGTGGCCACAACCGGTGAGCAAAGTGCTTAAAGACCCCGTAATGGAACAGAAGATAGAGGCATTATTGGCAAAAATGACCCTTGAGCAAAAAGTTGGTCAAACCATTCAGCCACAAATCCGCAGTATTACTCTTGAAGAGATTAAAAAATATCATATTGGTACTGTTCTGAATGGCGGTGGTGCATACCCCAATAACAATAAGTTTGCCAAGACGCAAGATTGGGTAGCCTTGGCAGATAGCTTATATAAAACCTCAATGGAGCCCGCTGAAAATGGTGTGGTAATACCGATTATGTGGGGTACTGATGCCGTCCATGGTCATAACAACGTGGTGGGTGCAACCCTGTTCCCCCACAACATCGCTATGGGTGCCACGCACAATCCTGAACTCGTGAAAAAAATGGGCGAAGTGACTGCTAGCGAAATTGCGGCCACAGGTATTAATTGGAGTTTTGCGCCAACTATTGCGGTAGTTCGCGATGACCGTTGGGGTCGCACCTATGAATCCTTTTCAGAAGATCCGGCCATCGTGAAGGCCTATGCTGGCAAGGCAGTAGAAGGTATACAAGGTGAAGCTAATACTCACGATTTTTTATCTGCTATGCATGTGATTGCTACAGCCAAACACTTTCTTGGCGATGGCGGTACCAAAAATGGCATAAATACGGGTGATACCCAAGTTAGTGAACAAGAGTTAATTGCTATTCATGCGCAAGGATATTTCACTGCGATTGAAGCCGGTGCTCAAGCAGTAATGGCGTCGTTCAATAGTTGGAATGGCACAAAAATGCATGGCAATAAATATTTGCTAACCGATATTTTAAAAGGCCGTATGGGTTTTGATGGCTTGGTAGTTGGTGATTGGAACGGCCATGAATTTGTTCCAGGGTGCACTAAAAGTGATTGTCCTAATGCGTTCAACGCAGGTGTTGACATCATTATGGTGGTAGATGACTGGAAAGCCTATTTTGAAAATATGGTGAAAGAAGTCAACACCGGAGTAATCTCACAAGCGCGTTTGGATGATGCAGTACGGAGAATTTTACGAGTAAAAATGCGTGCGGGGCTATTTGAATCTGGGCTACCGTCAACTCACGCTTTGGCAGGCAAAAGCGAGCTCATTGGCTCGCCAGAGCATCGGTTGATTGCGCGTCAAGCAGTGCGTGAATCATTAATATTATTAAAAAATAAAAATCATTTATTACCTCTGAAAGCAAAAAGTCGCATTTTGGTGGCTGGAGATGGCGCGGATAACATTGGTAAGCAAGCTGGCGGATGGAGTATTTCATGGCAAGGTACGGGAAATGTAAATAGTGATTTCCCAGGTGCCACTTCAATTTACAAAGGAATTAAAGATGCTGCAAAAGCCAATGGTAGCAAAGTCAGCCTGAGTGTTGATGGCACCTATAAACAAAAGCCTGATGTTGCTGTTGTAGTCTTTGGCGAAAATCCCTATGCCGAAGGACAAGGTGATGTTTCTACTCTCGATTACGCGCCTACAAAAGATTTAGAGTTAATGCGTAAATTGAAAGCACAAGGCATCCCAGTTGTTTCAATATTAATTAGCGGCCGTCCACTCTGGATAAATCCAGAATTAAATGCTTCTGATGCGTTTGTTGCGGCATGGCTTCCGGGCACTGAAGGTGAGGGTATAGCCGATGTCATTATGGCGAATAAAAATAATAAACCGACAGTAGATTTTGCCGGAAAATTATCTTTCTCATGGCCTGCTGCTCCGGATCAATTTGCACTGAATAAAGGTCAGGAAAATTACGCGCCATTATTCGCTTATGGCTTCGGTTTAACCTATGCCGATAACGACTCTCTGGATAACAATTTATCTGAAGCTGCGCAACCCGTTAAACAGGCTGCTGCCTCGTTAGAAATTTTCAAAAACCGCAGCATTGATCCTTGGCAATTTACGTTAAAGGATGCACAGAACCATTTCTTGCCCGTTACGGTTAGCGCCGCATCATTTGGTGCGATCGATTTCCGTACAGTAGACCGCAATATTCAAGAAGATTCGCTGCAACTGAAATGGAATGGTAGAGCTCAAGCAAGCGCAGGTTTCTATGCTCAACAACCAGTAGATTATTCTATTGTGCCAGAGCAGGCGGCCTTGGTATTTGATGTAAAAGTCGACAAGATTTCAGCGGCAGACGTAAAAGTGGGCATGGCGTGTGGTCAAGATTGCGGCGCTACAAAATCAATTAATGCGCGGTTGCAAAAAATACCTCAAGGACAATGGCAAAGTGTTTCTGTAGCGCTTAGTTGTTTCACTAAATCGGGCGTGAAATTAGAAAAGCTTTTATCGCCATTTTATTTAAGTTCTGCTGGAGAAGTAAGTTTAGCGGTTAATCATGTGCGTATTGAATCTACCGTGAAACCAGATGTTAGTTGCCCGTAAGTTTAAGATGTAGGTTTTAGTTGTAGAACAACAATCAAAGTAATTTATAAAATAAATTGCTTTGATTGAGCTAAAAAATAACGATGTAAAGTAGCAAATATTTATAACAATAGAGGACTCAAACAATGAAAAAGTATTTATTCATCAACGTAATTGCCTTAACCATGATTGGTTGTGGTGGCGGTGGCGGTGGCGGAGATTCTAAAACAACTCCTGCTAGCTCAACTGCAGCAGCCAGCTCAACTCCGCTGAGTTCATCAGCCGCCGCCAGCTCGGTGGGTCCCGCCGCATGGTCCTTAATCTGGAGCGATGACTTTGACGGTACAATCGTAGACGCTACCAAATGGTCATTTGAGAAAAACTGTTATGGGGGGGGTAATAATGAACTGCAGTGTTATACCGATCGAGCGGACAATGCCTTTCTCGTTGATGGAAAACTACATATAGTTGCAAAAAAAGAAACTTTTGCTGGTCAAGCAAAGGGCGACGATGATCCTGCGTATCTTGCTACAGATACGTCGCAAACACGGGAATATACGTCGGCGCGATTACGCAGTAAAAGTAAAGGTGATTGGACCTACGGTCGAATGGAAATCAGTGCAAAATTACCAAAAGGTCAGGGGCTGTGGCCTGCTATATGGATGTTGCCAACAGAGTGGAAATATGGCGGTTGGCCATCAAGTGGCGAGATCGACATTATGGAAGCAGTTAATTCTGGGGGCGCTGTTTACGGCAATAAAGTTCACGGCACTTTACACTATGGAACTCCTTGGACACATGAAGGAACTAGTTACACTCCAGCAACGAATGTATGGGATGAGTTTCATACCTATGCCATTGAATGGGAGGCAGGAGAAATTCGTTGGTACGTAGATAATATTCACTACATGACGCAAACGAGTGTAGCGTGGTTCACCAATGGCTCTACAAACGATACTGCGCCTTTTGATGAGAAATTTCACATGCTATTAAATGTTGCTGTTGGAGGTGGTTGGCCGGGCGCTCCTGATTCAACTTCTGTGTTCCCGCAAGAAATGGTGGTGGATTATGTTCATGTATATAGCTGTGGCGCGGATCCAGTTACTGGAAAAGGTTGTGCGTCTCATGTCGATTCGGCAATTAAAGTGACCCCTGCTGCAGTTGTTCCTAGCGGAACTTTATCTGGAACCTTCACCATTTATGACAATGCTGTAAACCCAATTTGGGATAACGGCATCTCTAAATGGGACAATTCAAGTAATGTGATTGTTACATCGGAAGTTGATTCCGGGGATGTTGTGCGGGGTAAAGTTATCAATATTAAATATGGTGCAACGAATGGAGTTGCCTACATTCAATCTTCTACTGTCAAGGATGCCACTGCATTTTCTACCGGTGGTAATTTGCAGTTCGATGTGAAAGTTCTTAGTTACGGCACTGCCACTGGGCTTCTAATTAAAGCTGATTGCGTATACCCCTGTACCTCCGGCGACATTGCTGTCCCGGGCGGAAAAGTTGCAGATGGTGTATGGGAAACGATTACAGTACCCATTGCGACATTAGTTACTGGCGGTTTAAATCTTAGTAAACTCAATACACCATTTGTTATCTTTCCAACTATGGATAAGCAAGCGGGCGTAGAGTTGCAAGTAGATAATATTAAGTGGGTTAAATAATACCTATCTGACGTTAACAAAAAAAAGCCCGCAAAAATTGCGGGCTTTTTTTATGCATCAAAACTAATTTCATAACTCTGCTTTTTTTCCGCTTTGAATTAACTTTCGAAATTCGGTAGGAGATACACCAACTAAACGATTAAAGAAGCGGTGAAATGCTGATTTACTGTTAAAGCCAGCCTGTAATAAAATATCCAAAATTGTAACGTTTGCATAGCTCGGGTCGCTTAATAATCGTTTTGCTTCTTCGACGCGATATTTATTCATGAATTCGAAAAAATTGGTGTCGTAGTGTTTATTAATAACAGCAGATACATCTTTTACAGGTAAATCAATACGTTTAGAGAACTGATCAATATTCAGGTTATGTTTTAAAAATAATTTATCAACTTCCATTCCTCTTTGTACTTTCAAAATAGCACTGTTCGTTAGCTTTTCATCAACCTTTTCTTTAACGACTTCTACCACGGGTTTAGTCGTTAGTAATTGATGTGCATAAACCACGCTATAGGTAAAAAGCGCATTGATCAAAATAAAAACCACATAGTTTTCAACAATACCAAAACTGTCGGCTATTTGCGGGCCAACAAATTGGGCGGTGATATGCACAATAAGTGTTAGGCTCCAGCTAAATAGAAATCCTATTGTTAAAATAGTTAGCCAGCCTGGCTCAGTCGGTGAAAAATAGGAGTATTGATTTTTTAATTGTGTGCGATAGGTTTTGAGCACACCGATGGCTACAATAATGTAGATCAAAGGCATTACTTTTACAAAATACCAAACCGTATTTACTAACTTAATTCGCAGCTTATTGTCGTAAGTCCAAAATCGTAAATCAAAACTATCAAGTTGAAAACAGAGTAGCCAAATAGTACAAAGAAGCGCTGGAATTAGGTGCAACAACTGACGTTGATGAAATTTAAAAGATTGCTGTGTAATAGCGCATACGTATAAATAAAGCGTTGGGCCTTTTAATAAAAGTGCGGTACATAAAAAATACGGTAATAAATTTACATCGAATAATTGGAAAGTATGTACGGCATCATTCCACAAAATTAATAAACAGCCAGTGCTCACTGCAATGGACAATAAAAAGATATTCAGTAATATACCGGAACCCCGATTTTTATCAGGGAGAACGGCTTGAAATATGGCGAGCAATACACACTCTGCGACCGTCATTAGAAGGACCACATCGTGGATATTGAAAATATGCTCTTTCATTGTGCCTATGCTCTGTAAGTGCGCAATCACTGTAAAACCTTTAATTCACAGGGTAGCGTGTTATTCTCATTCAATAAGTATAGTGGAGTAACATGCCGCTGTCCTCATTAAGAATATTAATGAAGACAACGGTTGTTGGGAAACAGTTTCATTATCGCTGGGAAGTAAATAATCGCGGGAAGGTAAACATTGGGGAAGCAGAAGGCATAAAACAAATATTAGTCCTATTATACTGACCGCCTGCAATAAGAATACAGGATTTATGGCTTTCACTAGGCGGCATTGGTTCAAGGGGCTTGGGTAATTGTAAGAATTGACCCTGCATTTACGGCAATTAGAATTTGTATGGGGGTGTTAGCCTGGCTGGTTAGGGTATATGTAGTGGTGATCCTGGGATGGCCGCAGAGATAGGTTCGCTTAACCATAGTTGATGTGAGCGATAAAGTGTTACAAGACAAGACGCTGGTGATCTGTCGGTGGCTTGGCGTTACACGCTACTCACAATATCGATGTCATCATAGTGTAAATGCTAGTATTTTTATGGTGGTGGACTTGAGGTATCAGTCGTCGATAAACGAGAAGAGTATCGAAGCCAGATGTTGGTCGTACTATTTTGTTTTTTATCATTTTAATTAAACTGCGGAAGGGTTTTTTTGTGGAATTTATTCAAATAATAATCAGTTTTATCTTACACGTTGATGTACATCTGCTGGAGTTGTTTAATCAATATGGTCTATGGATTTACGGGATTTTATTTTTAATTATTTTTTGCGAAACAGGCTTAGTAGTAACACCATTCTTGCCGGGAGACTCGTTATTATTTGCAACTGGCGCCTTGATCGCAGGTACGACTCTAGACATAAACTTAATGGCGGTTGTCGTGGTCAGTGCGGCGGTATTGGGCAACGTTGTTAATTACACCATAGGACGTTTTTTTGGTAAGCAGTTATTTCGGAATCCAGATTCAAAGATATTTCGCCGGGATTATCTGGATAAAGCCCACACGTTTTACGAAAAACACGGTAGTCAAACCATCATTTTAACGCGGTTTATTCCTATTATTCGTACCTTTGCCCCTTTTGTTGCAGGTATGGGCGGCATGACTTACAAGCGATTTCTAATTTTAAACGTAATTGGTGCGCTTTTATGGGTTGGTATGTTTTTGTATTTAGGATATTGGTTTGGCGCGCAACCAGTTGTGAAAAAATATTTTAGTTTGTTAATTGTAGGGATTTTAGTGGTATCGGTTTTACCGATAGTGATTGAGATATGGAAGAGTCGGAAACCAGCAAATGTCGTTTAATTACATGAGATAGAAATAAAAAAGGCCGCAAATTTGCGGCCTTTTTTATGATAGATAAATTAAACGCCTCGCCGCAAGCACCGAGGTATATTTTTTGTTCCAAAAATCTATTTCGTGGCAAGCCACAGGGAATTTAACCCTCGCTTGCGATTAAAATAGTACTCTGCAGCTTATAGTTCCTTCAATATTTTTCAACTGTTCCAGTGCCAGTTCATCGTAAGGAGAATTAATATCCACCACTACGTAGCCGACTTTGTCATTCGTTTGTAAATATTGTGAGGCGATGTTGATATGGTTGTCGGAAAATATTTTATTAATTTTTGATAGTACGCCGGGCACATTGGCGTGAACGTGAAGCAAACGATGTGCATCCGGATGGCCGGGCAAAGCGACTTCGGGGAAGTTGACTGAACTGATGGTGGTGCCGTTGTCGGAATATTTAATTAACTTTTCGGCGACTTCAATACCGATATTGGCTTGCGCTTCCATGGTTGAGCCACCGATGTGCGGTGTTAAAATTACATTGTCTAAACCGCGCAAAGGGCTAACAAATTCATCGCTGTTGCCTTTGGGCTCTTCGGGGAATACATCGATAGCGGCACCGGACAAATTACCGTTTTTAAGTGCTGCTGCCAGTGCTTCAATATCCACCACAGTGCCGCGCGATGCATTAATCAACACAGCGCCTTTTTTCATTAATCCGATTTCGCGTGCGCCAATCATATCTTGTGTCGCGTGAGTTTCGGGAACATGCAGGCTGACGATGTCAGAAGTCGCCAGCAAGTCGTCAATATTGCGTACTTGGCTGGCATTACCCAAAGGTAATTTGGTAATCACATCGTAAAACTGAACATGCATACCAAGTGCTTCGGCGAGCACGCTGGTTTGGCTGCCGATGGAGCCGTAACCGATTAAACCGAGGGTTTTTCCGCGACATTCAAACGAGCCTATTGCGGCTTTATCCCAGCCACCGCGATGACAAATAGCGTTTTTTTGCGGAATATTACGCAGTAACAAAATCGCTTCGGCCAGCACTAATTCGGCAACCGAGCGGGTGTTGGAATAAGGCGCGTTAAAAACAGCAACACCAAATTCTTGCGCTGCTTTCAAATCCACTTGGTTGGTGCCAATGCAAAAGCAACCGGCAGCAATTAATTTGGGCGCATTTTCAAATACCCGGCGAGTAAGTTGAGTGCGTGAACGTAAACCGACAAAGTGAGCATCTCGAATTTTTGCAATCAGCGCATCTTCATCCAGTGCGGTTTTCAGATACTCAATATTGGTGTAACCCTGCGCATTCAACGTGTCTACGGCGGACTGATGCACGCCTTCCAATAACAGAAACTTGATTTTGCTTTTGATTAACGAGGTCTTGTTCATTGTGGCTCCTGAACGGATTTGCACGGGCTAACGCGAGTTTGCCGCAGCGCGAAAGGCTAAAAAATGTGGCGGGCATGATAGCACAGTGCTGTTAATCGGTGGCTTGTGGGATGCTTTGCACTATATCAACAACAAAAATTTGATAGCCCTCACCAGCGGCTTCGTAGCGCCAGCGCAAGTCAAGATCGAGTAATTTCATGCCGTAAATTCTTTCGACGCTTGGGGTTTGATATTGTGGGCGTGGATCTTGTTGCAGTAATTGTGTGATTAACCCAGCGAGATCCACATTCGTCTTTTGTCGGTAGTCTGTGCAAAATCCCAGCAGCCTCGCACCCATACTCACGGGAATAAAAACAGGAGCAGCGGGCGCAAATGTATTGACCGCATCAGGAACTGAGTCCACATAGGGTACATAGGGTTTGATATCCAATACGGGTGTGCCGTCGAGCAAATCCACTCCTGAAATATGCAATAAAAGTTTGCCATAGCATAGTTCAATTTTTTCAAGTTTTACCACCGACAAGCCGATAGGCGCAGGACGGATGGGTGAGCGCGTGGCAAATACACCAAGGCTTTTGTTGCCTCCCAAACGCGGTGGTTTTACGGTAGGTTTCCACGTCTCACGGCTATTCGCATGAAATACAAATTGCAGCCAAATATGGCTGCAACCCTCCAACCCTGCCATTGCTGCTGGGTCATTATAGGGTGCCAATAACTCCAGCTGCGCCCGTGCCAGTGGCGCCAAACCTGGTTGGCGTGGTATGCCAAACTTTTCTTTGAAGCAAGAATGGATAATGCCAATGGCGGGAAAAGTAAAGTGCATAGTTCGTTCTTGGCGTGAATTAGGCCACTAGTTTAGAGCAACAATGCATGTTTAGAAGTGGCGGAGAAAGTTTTATTAGAAAATGTCGGCAAAGCTTACATTGTTAAGTGCGATAGAGTTCATATCTAATGATGAATTCTTTATAAATTAGTGAGTTAAATACCTTGGCATGAAAGCTGCTGCTGCCGTCCCGGATCGAAAGATTCTTAACCTATGTAAAAAAGGAGGATTGTATGAAAGTTACACACATCAAAAAAAGTACAGTTCTGTTATTCGTTATTATTTGTTTATCCGCGAATGTTGTTACATTCAATGATTTCAGTATGTTTACAGAACCTTCGTATTTGTTTCTGAGTCTCTTGGGGTTAGGTTTGATCGCTTTGGGAAAGTTGCGACGAGCCTAATTGCTGTGTTGAGACAAAAAACCGAGCCATGCTCGGTTTTTTTATGCCGACTACTTTTTTCGGATAAGTTACATCACGCCCTGATAGTTTTTACACCGTCATTTGTTCCCAGTAACAATACATCAGCTGGGCGTAGCGCAAATAACCCATTGGTGACTACACCAGTAATTTGATTAAGAGCGGTTTCCATTGCTATCGCATCTATGATCTGCAAGTTATGCACATCCAAAATAATGTTACCATTATCGGTGATGACGCCCTCGCGATACACTGGCGCACCGCCAAGTTTAACAAGTTCTCTGGCAACATAAGAACGTGCCATAGGAATCACTTCTACTGCGAGCGGGAATTTCCCCAGCACATCCACCCACTTACTACCGTCAGCGATACAGATAAATTCTTTGGCAAGCGCGCACACGATTTTTTCTTGCGTTAAGGCTGCGCCACCACCTTTAATCAACTGTAAGTGAGCATTGCTTTCGTCAGCACCATCCACGTAAACCACTAATTCGCTGACCGAATTACAGTCCAGCACATCAATGCCATGTTTTTTCAAGCGCGCCGCTGAGGCCTCTGAACTGGCAACTGTTCCGGCAAAATGGCCTTTAATTTCATTTAAAAAATCGATAAAAAAATTCGCAGTGGAGCCGGTACCAACACCGATAATCGAATCGTTGAATAGTTTTGGCTTGATATAGTCGATGGCCGCACGTGCTACCGCTTGTTTGAGTTGGTCTTGGGTCATGGCTGTATCCTTGAAAAGGCTGATCTCGAAAAAGATGTGCGCATTATACGGATTTTACTTCTCCCGGCACATTTCATGTGTACGAGTTACGCCAAATTTGTTTACTATGCAGGTCACTATTCTTCATTGAAAAAACAAGAATCTTTATGCCTGAATCCTACATAAAACGCATCCTCAACGCCCGTATCTATGATTTGGCGGTAGAAACTCCGCTCGACGAAGTGCGCCTACTCTCCCAGCGAACGGGTAACAAAGTATTGCTTAAGCGTGAAGACTTGCAGCCAGTGTTTTCATTTAAATTGCGTGGCGCTTACAACAAGCTGTTGCAGCTAAGCGAAGAAGAGCGCAATCGCGGTGTGATCTGTGCCTCGGCGGGCAATCATGCTCAGGGCGTTGCATTGGGTTCACAGCACCTCGGCATCAAAGCCACTATCGTTATGCCACGTACTACGCCTGCGATTAAAGTGGATGCCGTAAAAGCGCGCGGTGCCAAAGTGGTATTGCATGGTGACAGTTACGATGAAGCTTCTACTCACGCGAAAAAGTTGATGGAAGAAAAAGGCCTCACCTACATTCATCCGTTTGATGACCCGGATGTAATTGCAGGCCAAGGCACCATCGGCATGGAAATTTTGCGCCAATATCCCGGTAAGATCGACGCAATATTTATTGCCGTCGGCGGTGGTGGTTTAGCTGCAGGCATAGGTGCTTACGTAAAATATTTGCGTCCGGAAACTAAAATTATTGCCGTGGAGTCCGAAGAGTCAGCTTGCTTGTTTGCCGCGATGGAAAAGAAAAAGCGCGTAATATTGTCGCAAGTCGGCATTTTTGCCGACGGTATAGCTGTAGCTCAAATTGGTGAAGAAACTTTTCGTGTGTTGCGTAAAGTTGTCGACGAATGCATTACTGTTTCTACCGACGAAATTTGCGCAGGTATTAAAGATATTTTTGAAGACACGCGTTCAATCGCCGAACCTGCCGGCGCAACTGGTGTTGCCGGTTTGAAAAAATACGTGGCGCAACATGGCATCACGGGCCAAACATTAGTGGCGATAGATTGCGGTGCCAATATTAATTTTGATCGCCTGCGTTATATTTCCGAGCGCACCGAAATTGGTGAGCAACGCGAAGCAATTCTTGCGGTAACTATTCCCGAGCGCCCTGGTGCTTACAAAGCATTTTGTAAAGCGCTCGGTAAACGCAACATTACTGAATTTAATTATCGTTATGCTGATAGCAAAGCTGCGAAAATTTTCGTGGGTGTGCAAGTAAGTGCAGGTGGAAAAGATCGAACCGAATTAGTCGCTGAATTAAAAGAACAAGGTTATGAGCTAGTGGATATGACCGACAACGAATTAGCGAAACTCCATATTCGCCATCTCGTTGGTGGCCACGCACCACAAGCAACTGACGAAGTTTTATATCGCTTCGAATTCCCCGAACGCCCTGGCGCTCTCTACACATTTTTAAATAAAGTTGCAGGCCGTTGGAATATTTCGTTGTTTCATTATCGAAATCATGGTTCAGCTTCTGCGCGAGTGTTAGTGGGTATGCAAGTCCCTAAAAAAGATTACGCCGAATTAAAAGTGTTTTTAAATGATTTGAATTATCCCTATTGGGATGAAACGAAGAATGAAGCCTATAAGTTTTTTTTGGGTTGATTAATTATACAAAATATTTCGCTTACAGTTTTTGTGAGCGAAATAAAAAATTATTTGCCTAGCATCCGCAACAACGTCCGATCTTTATCAAAAATATGATGTTTCAATGCGCCGGCAATATGTAACACAATTGCCATTGCCAGCAGGTAACCGACAATTTCGTGAAGCTCATTCCCTGCGTCCGCCACAGTTTCGTTGAAAGCAATAACTTCACCAGGGTGGCGTGGGTCGGGATTCATCGGCGCTAATACCAAACCAAAAATATCCACACCATGTCCGCTCGCACCAGAAAAAATAAATCCGGATATTGGCATAATCACGGTTCCCAGTATCAGTACCCAATGGGTCGCTACAGCGAGTTTGTGCTCCCAGGTCAGGTACTCGCGCACGGGGATTGGCCAACCGTTTTTCAACCGCCACACTACGCGCGGCAAAATAATCAGCAGAGCAATGACGCCGAACGCTTTATGAATGGGATAAAGCGCCCAGACTTCGAAGGTGGCCATATAGAATCCTACGGCGAGCAGGCTAATTATCATAAGGGCGACCAGCCAATGCAGAGCGCGAGTGATGGGGCTGAGTTGGTTTTGGGTGTCCATAATTATTACCTTATTGTGTGGTTTTGTTATGTGGTTGCGTTGAGTAGTGAAGCACCTTACCGCTTATCTATAGACCCTGCTAATTTATTACGGATCTATTTTAGCTGCTCTTTTTTTTGCGGCTACAAAATTTAATTTGCCCCTCTCCCTAGCGCTTTTTTCTCGTTCGTGTAATCTTAGACAACGTTGTCTTTGCGTTTTGCTGGATCTAGAGCTATAACAAGACCTTGCAAATTCGATCATGTATGTTCAAATCAAATTGTTGAGTATCCAATAATGAATAAATCAATTCTAGCTTTGACCATTTTGCTGTGTGTAACTTTGTTGAGCCCGACGAGTTATGCGCAAGCTCCAAAATCACTATCACAACAACAACTTACTGATTTTGCGCATAAAACTGATGTGCGATTTGGCGTGCTAAGCAATTTTCGCTCTACTGATAACGAAAATTTGAAAGCTCATATGGTGTTGCAGAACAATTCTGCAATTGCTTTGCCAGCTGGCGAAGGCGTATGGCGCATTTATTTTCACGCAATGCGTTCGATAAAAGCACCAGAAAATGCCGGGCTGCGTCTTACTCATATTCAGGGCGATTTAAATGAGTTAGCGCCAACGAAAGCGTTTGCGGGTTTGGCTGCAGGTGCATCTTTAGAGTTTCTCTATGGTGCTGGCGAGTGGATGATTGGCTATACCGATTTTATGCCGCGTACTTTTATTGCGCAGCCAGGTTTAACACCGGAAATATTTACCAATACGGATACTGAGCAACTAACCAATTTTATTGATCCTTTTGTGCGACCTGAACAGCAGTTGCGTTTTGGCGGCACTAAACAAGATTTGTACCCCATAGTCACCACAGCTTCGCGTTATCAAGACAACCTGCCAGTTAACCAGGTTAAGGTGACTGCGACAGAAGTAGCACAAAATATTATTCCTACGCCGAAAGAACTGAAATTGCATAGAGGCAGCACAAGCCTTGATTCCACTTGGCAAATTCGCTACGCCGGTCGTTTAACGTCAGATGCCGTTTATTTGCAACAAAGTCTTAAGCAGGCGGGTTTGCTGCTTGATTTAAAATCAGATGATATTCCTGCCTCAGGCAATGTGATTCAACTCGAAGTTAGCGGTAAAGGTGCTCCAGAAAGTTATACCTTAAACATCGATGCCAAAAAAATTGTGATTAGCGGCAGTGATAATGCAGGTGCATTTTATGGCTTGCAAAGCTTACTGAAATTATTGCCAGCGGCAACTGCCAGCCAATATGAATTGCCACAATTGAGCATTAGCGATACTCCGCGCATGAGCTGGCGCGGCATGCATTACGATATGGCGCGTAACTTCCACAATAAAGCTGTTACCTTGCGTTTGATCGACCAAATGGCGCGTTACAAACTCAATAAGTTGCATTTGCACCTCACGGAAGATGAAGGTTGGCGCTTGCAAATTCCTGGCTTGCCAGAATTGACAGAA
>JANYIO010000242.1 GCA_025362015.1 Gammaproteobacteria bacterium
GTCATAAGCTTGCATGGATGAAACGTCATCAGCAGCAGAGCGAATTCTTAAGAACCGCGGCGAAGGAAGATAAAGGGCTATTTCAAACTCCATAGCAGCAACAGCTTCAGCGCGCGTCATATCGGGATGTATTGCCTGAATAATTTTTGTATTCAACGCACGAATAAGAGATTCGACTTCTTTAATATAATTTATAACTGCTTCTGAATTGGAAATAGTTTTAAAACTGAATTGAATATTGGATTCACCACCTTCAGTATTGCCAAACATTTCCAGCGCACGGGGATACCAGACATTAATTTTTTTTTGGATATCCGTAAGTGTCCAGGTAGATCGTCCGAGTGCTGCTGCAATTGCAATCTCACGCAATACCTCCCAGCCCGTTTTTAAATGGAAAGCTTCTTCATGCAACATCGGACGCATACTTGCCGACATTGGCTCGTAGGCAAATTCCTCCTGCATGGTTAGTTGAAACTTGCCAACTCTATCGATAAAGCAAGCGAACAAAATATTGTCGAGTGCATCCGTAAAATCAATATTAAATGCATCTAAAACGTGACTACCTGTTTCCATGGATAGCAATTCATCCATGAGATTGTCAGCGATTTTTTTATCGCCAGTGGCTACCCAGGTAGAGTCATTGGAGAGCACCCAAAACATCTGATAAGCGTGGCGTAACTCTTCTGCCATAATTCGCAACATACTGAATTTTGCAAAGTCAGAGTGAGAAGCGTTAACTGTTTCGGCATGCTGCTGAATAGACCCCAACTCTGTACTACACTGCGCCTTAATGATTCGTAACGCTTGATAGAGCATACTTCCCTTCATCTCCTTCGCCTGTTTGAATTTATCATTCCCTTGATACTTTCCTTGTGTTATTTTTTCATTCTTTACTTTTGCTATCTTTGCGCATAATTCAAAGGGTTCATCTTGCGGAAAATACTTTCCCCAATATTTATTTAATAATTGAAAATCAGAAAAATTTTGGTTTTGCCACCCAACTAATGCTTGATGATACTTACCGTTTAATAATAATTTTTTAACATTTTTCATCATCAAGCACCGGTAAAAAAAGGTTTCCGTTTTTCAACATAAGCCGTCATTCCCTCTTTACTATCGTGAGACATGAAAAGTTGCTCTTGCAAATGACGCTCTAATAATAGGGATGACGACAGCGGCTCCTTGTAGCCTTTGGTAATTGCCAATTTGGCATAGCCTATTGCCTGGCCTGCCCCTATCGGTGGAACAAATCGCATCAACCACTCCTGGGGCTTATCTTGAATTCGATAAAAGCCACTACTCACTAGATCAGCGATGCTGGAAATGGCTGGCAACGAATTGAAGAAAGGGCGGAACCTTTCATATTCAGGTGAATCGCTATTAATATTTTGTTGCAGTTTGGATGTAAGCTTGGATGTAGCTAATGTCAAATCGACAAGGCGATAATCGCAATGCAACGCAAGCTCCATTGCAATATTTTGTAAGCTACCATGAACATTCAATGCAACAATTCTGGGGTAACCACTGATCTTGTTAAAAATGTAGCGGAATAGCGTTTCGTGTACTTTAAAAAAATCGGCATTATCATCTTTACCAAAACATTCTGATTTCAAATCAATTAGGACAGAATAAATTTCATCATCTGTTCGCAAATCCAATAGATATTCATTGAGCGCGATGAGGATGTCGATGGAGTTATGCGTATTGGCCGCTGCGGTGATGTGAATGACGGCAAGCCCTTTATCAATACTTAACTGAACTACATCGTCTATATCAGTGCTTTTGTCTAACCAACTTATTGGCAGGCCCTTAGTTTGAGAAAGACTATGCTGATGAATGTAATCAATTGCTAACCCGATTGCATTTTCCCGAAAATTTTCCAGCGGTAATAAAACATCAATGAGCCCAATATCTAATGACGTTGATGGCGAAATGAATTCACCCTGGGTAATCATTTCTAGCGCGCGCTGCGGACCGACTAAGCGGGCTAGACGCTGCGTGCCGCCCATACCAGGAATCACGCCTAACCGAACCTCGGGAAAGCCAATATTGTAGCTACCTGCAATGGCAATACGGTAATCGGCAATGAGCGCAAGCTCCAATCCTCCACCAGTGATATTGCCATTAATTATGGTAACTACGGAAATCGGAAGTGATTCAATTAACTCCAACACTTCCGCCGCAAATAAAATAAAATGCGAATTGTGTTGCCTACCTGCGGTTAATAGCATTCCAATATTTACACCACCGGAAAAAAATTTTTCGCCCTTGCCAATTATCACTATTCCACGAATCGAGGTGTTTGTTGCAATATGAAAAACTCGCTCCTCTAACTCTTTAAGCAAGTGATAGGTTAACGTATTAGCCGACGGATCATCTAACTCCAATATAGCGACATTTCGAAGCTCACTATAATTTATAAAATTTTGTTTCATGCAGCTAAACTCCACCGATAAAAAATAATCTATCTAAATTACGT
The DNA here is from genome assembly GCA_025362015.1 of Gammaproteobacteria bacterium. Taxonomy (GTDB): domain Bacteria; phylum Pseudomonadota; class Gammaproteobacteria; order Pseudomonadales; family Cellvibrionaceae; genus Cellvibrio. Next base: position 2,480 of record JANYIO010000242.1, read on the forward strand.
TATTGAAAATTAGAAAATAAATGTATTTATTACCAGCCAATCTACTCTCTCATTTAAATCAGGATAGTTATCGATATAGAACGAAGACTCTCGACATAGAATGGCACCAAGATCGACCTTAATTAAAGAGGCAAATGAGTGATTCTATGTCCCATATATTTATCTTTAAATAAATTGTTTTTTCGATATATTACTTTATTAATTTAGGCTATTAACCTACAGGAGATAAATACATGGAGACTAACGTAATAGAACGACGTGTTCTTGTTTGCTTCAAAAAAGAAGCCGAAAAAGAAACAATAGAAAATTTTTATCGCGGATTGGACGAGTTAAAAAATATAACGCCAGGCATTGCTAGCTTTAAGATACGCCACTTTAAAAGCGTTAATGATGAAGATCGATTGGATGCAGCAGTACCCAATGTCACCTTTCCAAATGTGATGACAATATGGACTTTCGAAAACGAAAAATATCTTCACCAATTTTTGACAAGTGAAGAACATTTAAAGATCGCTATAGAAAAATTCAAGCCTGCCGTAGAACGTCGCATAGTGTTTAACAGCAGACCTTAAATTTAACTCGTTAGGCACCCGTAGGGCTAAGCAACGATCTCTTCAGAAACCAGATGAAGAATATTTTTTGGCTTATTATTAAAAATGTAAGGGGTAGTATCTACATTCCAAGGCTTTTGTTCCCGACATACATCGACTAAATAATCAACAAAGAGTCGCATATAGGTAGGCATAAACTTATCTTTCATAAAAACAATATTTAAAGGCTTGACTTCCATACAACCAGTGATGGGCAAAACTGTTAATGATCCATTCAGCAGTTCATCGGCACACATAAACAAAGGCATTCTAACCAAGCCAAACCCCTGGGCGGAGAAATGTTTTGCAAGCATATACTCGTTAACGACTAACTGACGACATTTCTCAAAAGGAATATCTTTTTCGTTCACACCTGATTTTTTAGTAACGTTTATATAAGTGTGCTTCACTAGTTCGTCACAATTAGCTGGAACACCAAATTTATGAAGATATTGTGGATTAGCTACCAAGCCATAGCCAATTCCACCCAACGATCGCGCAATCAACGAGGAGTCTTCAAGCTCACCCAAGCGAAATACTAAATCGTAACCGTCAGCGACTGAAAACACATTTTTATCGCACAAACTAATATCGAGTTTTATAGAGGGATTTTCATTCATGAAATTCATGAAAATTTCACAGGTCCTTTTGTTATTCATTTCAAAGGGCATGCAGAGCACTATCCTACCCTCCATACACGTTTGGTGCTTTTGAACCATAGCATTGGCTTGCTCGACCTGCTCAATGATTTGCATACAGCTTTTGTAATACTCTTGCCCGGCCTGTGTGAGCTTAAAGCTTCGAGTATTTCGCGCCACCAAAGTAACGCCTAATGACTCCTCCAACTGTGCCAACTTTCGACTGATGGTCTGCTTACTGGTGTTCATTTTTTTACTAGCAGCAGTAATGCTTTTAAGTTCAGACACATAGTGAAAAATGTAAATATCGTTTAAATTAATATTTAATGACATGTAATATTTCCTTTTAAGATTTCGAATAAATTTCTCATTAACGTTTTTACCAGTTTTAGTTATTGCAGAATAACCAGCATCTATTACAACAACTCGATAGCTACCAATAAAATTAATTACAATAAATCAAAGCGATAACAAATTCATTAATGAATTTACAACGCATCCTAAGATACATTTTTAGTTCGATAGGTTGAGACTGCTGCATTAAACATTGCTTTTTTTGATTTCCGTCATTGTAAATTACTCGTACGCAAATACGGTCGGCAGGCACGCAAATCATTAACGGCAGAAGGAATAGAGGAATATTGTGCAAATAAAAACACAAACGACACACTGTAACAATCATCTAATCCTTGCCTGAAATGTTTAAAATTCAACACTACCATGTTGAGATTACATTCATACATTAGATTGAACGCCAAGAAAACCCCGAGCGTCGTTTTCCGCGCCAAAATTTAAAAAATGACGCCTAAATTGTTGTTTTCTTTTAGGTTTTTTCACTATTTTTTTGGGTTACTCTGTGTCTCACAAAATTGTCCTTGAAAGTATTGATATTTAAACATGCATTTCATTTAATGCAAGGAGCACATTGAATCACACATGAAGAAGGAAATACAATGACAGTTGAAATGAAGGGATTAGCATTAAATCACAGAAAAAAAGCAAAGCCTATTCGAAACCATTTAATTTATTGGCCTGCACTTTCAATTTTATTTTTATCAAGCACCGCAATGGCTCACGTTCGTTGGTTTGTAACCAACGAAGGAGAACACATAAATTCTCAATTTATTTTTGATGACCTATCAGTAGGGATAGTTACGTTGTTCTTTAGTTTTATTTTATTATGCGTTACCGCTGACATATTATCGGCATCGAACTTAAAAGTTAAAATGTTATTGTATAAACCACTTTTTAAAAAACAATACACAACACCTATTTTACAAATATCAGTCGCCATCTTACTTATCGCCAATTTGCTTCAAAAAATATTCGTAGCACCAAACTTTATTGCTTGTGCAGCAAGCTCACTACAACTCTTTTCCCAATTCATTTTGCTATTAACACTTATAATTAATGTTAACGTTTTTAGTTATTTACTTGCAGTTTTTTCATTAACCCTCTTCATTACATTCCCATTTGAGTGCGCAATTGACTATTCTGTCGAGCTGCTGGCAATCGCCGCATGCATGTTTTTCACGTCAAGCAACCGTCAAAACAAAATGTATTCTGTAACCTTTTTGTATTTTCAATACCGTAATAACGGTACAGATTTTGGCCTTATGTTTTTGAGAATTGGCCTGGCTATGCAATTAATGATTTTGACAGTTCACGACAAGCTATTACATCCCGGTCTCGCACTTCACTTTTTGGACCTTCATGCCGAATTTAATTTTCCACATTCTCTGGGAATTTCCAACTTTAAAGATATTCATTTTGTACTTGCTGCCGGGCTTGCCGAACTTTCTTTCGGGCTTATTTTAGCAATTAACTACTCAGCGAGAATTTCCCTTGGATTTATTCTTTTTTTCTTCTTTCTTACAGGATGCCTGTTAGATTTAGATGAGTTGATAGGCCATATACCTATTTTAGCTGCCGCATTTATCTTATTTAGCTATCCCAAGGAAGGTGCTATAAGCTTACTAAGTATCAAACAGACACATGCGGCCGTCAGCTAAGCTGGGCGACGACATTTTTTATACCGGCAATTCCTCAATGCATATTGCGCTAGAAGTGAATGCTTGCGACCCTAAATCTTTAAACAGACGCCTTACCACGCATTGCATAGTGATTATGGTCGCGGTCGATGAATCCGGCATCAAGGTCACCGTACCTGAGTGGATACCGCAAACGGATAAAGATAAACAGCAACATGCAACGGCAATTAAATTAATGGAGATGCGCAAAAAGATTGGGGGAAAAATGCAGATTTATGTTTGAAATTTTCATGACATGGAATTTGTAGCAGATGAAAAGTCGAACAAAAAGTCTAGTCACGGGGCTAGCAAGGTTATTTTCGCGACATAGATTTTTCCCGATATTGACTAGGTGTCATTCCCTCTGTTCGTTTAAAGAAACTGTTAAACACCGATTTGCTGTTAAATCCAACTTCAAAGTACACGTCGGTGATGGATTTACTCGAAGGACCAGTATCCTCCAAAAACCGTTTTGCCTCCTTGATTCTATAGCTGTTGATAAATTCGTAAAAATTCAGGTGATAGTGCGATTTAATAGCTACCGATAACTTTCTAGGGTGCAGCTTCACTTCAGCCGCCAATTTATCCAAGGTTATATCGGGATTGGCGTAATATTTTTTATCTAACATTACCCGTTCAATATCCGCGATTACACGCAGATCAACAAGATCTGGTTTTGTTTCTTTAAGTTCGAAGGTAGATACTTCATTAACGGCGGGTACGGATGAAAAAAATATGAATTTAAGAAACACAAGAAGGTTGATGACCATGAAATTTAAATAGTAGCTGCTTAAGCCCACGACATTTAACAAATCCAGATCGAAATTATCTTTGGACAACTCAAATAGTTTGATAGTAAGCAGGCCGCAGTCCCACGCAAACAGTGCTACAAAGCAAACAAGCATGATTTTTAGCCAAGTTACATCGCTCATTTTCAAGTTGGCGTACACATGTTGCAGTTGTTTGCTGTAATTGAACACCAACGAAAAGCAAAATAAAGCGTACACAAGCCTTATGTAACGACCTGCAGCTTCGAAGTATAGATAAGGAAATGAATATGCTATGTGTTGCGATTTCACCAACAAGTGTTTAGTTGAGTAATCCTTTAGATAGAACATAAATAGCATTCCGACAAAATATAAAACGACCGGTATTAAATGTAACCAATGATTTTTTCTAAGTGAGAAATCTTTAAACAACATGGTGCGAACAAAAAAATACAGCAACGGGCCATCTAAAAAATAGGCATAACTACCCACGAAAAAAAAGTTTGGCGACTTCTCCAGCAACCATATACGAAATTGGCTTCCCCAAAATGTGAGTTCATGTAAGGGAATCATGAAATGGCACACTAAAAATCCTATAAGGAACCATGTGCTGAGTGCTTTTTCTTTATTTGTTGCCGCTAAAAGAATGGCAAATAACATGCATTCAAAGGCAGTTAATACCATTAATACATCGTGAAAATTAAATAGGATAATATTCATATAATTATTGTGTGTTATTTTGCTGAATATATTAATTCTGGGTAATGCGTAGTGGCCAACGATAAGCAGTATTATCGAAGAGACCAAAAACCTAGCGCACCGGAATGGGTGAAAATTAAATCTAGCATACTAAGCTGATGAGCGAGCACTGATTTTCTACATTTTAGGCTTTACTTCGATTTGATGTCTCTATTTCATCCGTTTAAAAAAATCCACGCCCGAAGGCGTGGCTCGAATGCATCGAAAGTGTAGTCGAATCTCAACCGCATAGGAGAACGACTGGCCTGATTAGTTGCGTAGTACTAGGCTATTTCAACTGGAACTGCCATTGTTGGTTGGCACCACCGGAGTAATCCCATTGTTGAATGCCTGCACCATCACTGGTAGATACATCTTTTACATCCAGGGACTTATTGCTGTTTTCTGCAATGACTTTGAAGTAACCATTACCCAGGTCGGTGATAATCCAATGTTGATTTGAGCTGTTGGAATAATCCCACTGTTGAATGCCGGCACCGTTATTGGTGGAAACACCACTCACATCGAGGGATTTGCCACTGCTATTGCTAATAATTTTGTAGGTGATGCCTGAAAGTTGTGTCACCGTCCACAATTGATTAGCGCTGCCGCCGAATGTCCACTGCTGAATGCCTGCACCGTTGCTGGTGGAATTGTTGCTGATATCCAATGCCTTGCCGCTATTCTTGGAAATGATGGCGTAGGTGCGGCCAGAAATTATTGCTGTGGCCACACTGCTCGAACTTAAAGAGCTG
>JANYIO010000279.1 GCA_025362015.1 Gammaproteobacteria bacterium
GCCAGCGCCACCTAAACCTGCAACACCTGCGTTGCGAATTTTTTCTAGTAATATAAGACGATCCAATGTTAAATAATTTTCACAGTGCGCAAGTGTAATCCACTCATGTTTCCCATCAGTATCAATTACAATCACATCGCCACTCATCCCGGATGGATGTGGTAAAGCATGTTGCGTGATTGCGCTAACAATACCTGAACTTGAGGCATGAACGTTTGCACTAAAGGTACCGTCTGCTGCTGCAATTAATTGACCGGCTAAAACTGGCTCACCTAGGTTAACGATTGGTTTTGCCGGTGCGCCAATATGTTGGTTCAGCGGAATAAATAATTGTGGTGGAAGTGGCAATTGTCCGAGTGGCAATTGCATAGATTGCTGTTTGTTTTCGGGTGGGTGAATACCGCCGGGCATTTCCCATAATTTAATAATGTTGTTCATATTGCTAAGCCGCCTCAGAAGACAAATCTTGTCTATCACTGGCAATTAATTGCAGAGGTGCGGGCATATCCCACGCCCAGTTTTTCATTGAGCTGTCCACCGGAATCATGTCGATACAATCCACCGGGCAGGGTTCAACGCACAAATCACAACCGGTGCATTCATCGGCAATCACAGTATGCATTTGTTTAGCTGCGCCGAGGATCGCATCTACTGGGCATGCTTGAATACATTTGGTACAACCAATACATTCTGCTTCGCGGATAAACGCAACTTTTTTCACTTCAGATTCGGTGCCGTGTTCGGCATCGAGTGCAGGTGCTTCTACATCCAACAAATCTGCCAGCGCATTAATCGTGCTTTGACCACCGGGTGGGCACTTGTTAATTGCATCACCGTCTACAATTGCTTGCGCATAAGGACGGCAGCCTGGATAGCCACATTGACCACATTGTGTTTGTGGCAAAATAGTGTCGATCTGATCAACAATTGGATTGCCTTCAACTTTGAAACGCACTGCGGCAAAGCCGAGAATTGCGCCGAAGAGAAGAGATAAACCCACCAACGCGATTAAAGCGGCGAGGAAGGGATATTGGGAAATTAGTTCGAACATAAGTTAAGGAAATTCAAATAACTGAAAATTAAAAAGCTTAAAATTAAAAAGCTTAAAATTAAATAACTTAACAATTGACGTGGTTAACAATCAGGTCACATTCTAAAATGTTGCAAGTCCTGTAAAACCCATAAATGCCAACGACATTAAACCCGCAGTGATCATACCTATAGCGGCACCTTTAAACGGTAATGGCACATCTGCTGCGGCCAAGCGTTCACGCATTGCAGAGAATAAAATTAACACCATTGCAAAACCCACTGCGCCACCAAACCCGTACAGGGTAGATTCAAAAAAATTGTGAGTTTTTTGTGTATTTAATAAAGCCACGCCGAGCACTGCGCAGTTCACAGTAATTAACGGTAAAAAAACACCGAGCACGCGATACAATAGGGGGCTGGTTTTTTCCATAAACATTTTTACGAATTGCACCACGGCAGCAATCACTAAAATAAAAGCAATAGTGCGTAAATATTCCAAGCCCAGCGGTGCGAGAATCCAGTGATCTACGAGATAAGTACAAACGGACGCGAGCGTCATCACAAAAGTAGTGGCACCGCCCATGCCAATAGCGCTCTCAAGTTTGTTGGAAACCCCCATGAAGGGACACAAACCTAAAAACTGCACCAACACAAAATTATTTACAAAAATTGTGCTGAGCAAAATCATAAAAAATTCGTTGAGGTGCATAGTCTTGCCTTTTTATCACATCACTTTTATTACATTACCCGCTGCCCTGGTTTCGCACCAGCATGCGGTTCTAACAAATAAATTTCTTTTTCTCCGGGGCCGGCGGCGAGCACCATGCCTTCGCTCATGCCGAATTTCATTTTGCGCGGTTTGAGATTAGCGATCATGATGGTGAGTTTACCAATTAAATCGTTTGGGTCGTAAGCGTTTTTAATGCCGGAGAAAACGTTGCGTGTTTCGCTGCCTAAATCCAATGTTAAACGTAACAACTTATCTGAACCTTCTACATGCTCAGCATTGGTGATGAGGGCGATGCGCAAATCTACTTTAGCAAAATCATTAAAATCAATCTCGGCGGCTATAGGTTCCATTGCAGACTCTACTTGAGTTGCAACTATTTTCGGCGCTGCAGTAGCAAGGGCTTCTTTACTGGCTTCAGTCATGGCATCTACCTTGTCTTTTTCTACGCGAGTTAGCAGCGGTTTAAATTCATTAATTTTTTCTGCAGGGCCACCGCGGAATTTGACCGGCGCATGCCAGCTGAGAGTTTCACCCAAAAAGGCTTCAGCATCAGCTGTTAAGCTTGGTGCTACGGGTTTTAAATAGGTGAGAATCGCGCGGAACATATTGATGCCTTGCGTACAAACGGCTTGAGTTTGCGCTTCGCTGCCGGCTTGTTTTGCTAGCTTCCAGGGTTCTTGAATGGCAATGTATTCGTTGGCAGCGTCTGCCAATGCCATGATTTCGCGCATAGCTTTGCTGTAGTCGCGCGCTTCGTAAAGTGCTGCGATGATTTCACCGGCATCCACACATTTTTGCCATAAGGCGACATCAGCAATTTCAGTGGCAAGCACGCCGCCAGCATTGTTAATAAACTTGGCAGTGCGACTGGCTATATTTACAACTTTGCCGACTAAATCACTGTTCACGCGCTGAATAAAATCTTCCAGGTTAAGGTCGATATCGTCCACATTGCTGGTAAGTTTGGCGGCAAAGTAATAGCGTAAATATTCAGGGTTTAAATGATCTAAATAAGTTCGCGCATTAATAAAAGTGCCACGCGATTTACTCATTTTGGTGCCATTAACGGTTAAAAAACCGTGCACGCAAATTTTAGTGGGTGTTCGTAACTTGGCTGAATGCAACATTGCCGGCCAAAACAGGGCGTGGAAGTTGACTATGTCTTTACCGATAAAATGGTAAACCTCGGCGGTGGAATCTGGTTTCCAGTATTCTTGCCAATCGCCTCCGGTTTTATCAAGTAAGTTTTTGAGGCTGGCGATATAGCCTATGGGCGCATCCAGCCACACGTAAAAATACTTACCAGTTTGGCCGGGAATCTCAAAACCAAAGTAGGGGGCATCGCGCGAAATATCCCATTCTTGTAAACCACCATCCAACCACTCAGCCATTTTGTTAGCGACTTCATCTTGCAGGTGGCCAGCACGGGTCCAGCCTTTTAAAAAATCACTGAAAGCAGGCAGTGTAAAAAAGAAATGCTCTGAATCTTTAGCGATGGGCGTTGCACCAGAAATTTCTGACTTGGGATTGATTAAATCCATAGGCGAATAAGTAGCGCCGCATTTCTCGCAGTTATCGCCGTATTGGTCTTCACTTTTGCATTTGGGGCAGGTGCCTTTGATGTACCGGTCGGCCAGGAACAATTGTTTTTCTGGGTCGTAAGCTTGGGTAATACTGCGTGTGGCTATGTGTTTATTGGCCACTAAATGCTCATAAATCATGCTCGATAGTTCACGATTTTCTTCGCTATGAGTCGAATGATAATTATCGAAGGCAATATTAAACGCTGCAAAATCCTGTTCGTGCTCGGCTTTTACATTGGCTATTTGTTGCTCAGGGCTGAGGCCCAACTGCTCAGCTTTTAACATGATGGCTGTGCCGTGGGCATCATCTGCACAAACGTAAACACAATCTGCGCCGCGCAGTTTTTGAAAGCGCACCCAAATATCGGTTTGAATATATTCCACCAAATGGCCCAAGTGGATAGAGCCATTGGCATAGGGCAATGCGCTAGTAACGAGTATTTTGCGTGCTGGGGTTTGGCGAGCTTGAGTCATGAGTTTTTACAGGTTCCGCTGGTGGCCACAGTGGGCTTTAACGACGATGTAGTGTTTATTAAAAAGGCGCGCACTATAGCATTTTACGAAGGATTTCGTCAGCCATAAAGGCACCTGGTAATTGAGAAACCTCCGCGGCTGCTTTCAGGCTGCTTTTTACCGCTGCGTCATAAGAGGTGTTTATTCTGTGGCTTTACGCGCAAGTGCGATTTGTTGGTGCATTTGTAGCTGCAAACATCAAAAAAAACCGCTATTTGTTGGCACACATTTCGCTCCACTTAATTGACCGAATAATAAGTTGTGAGGGTGCGCGTCTTACATGCTTGAAAATCGCAAAATGATGATGCGTTTATTTCCGGAATTATTTTCCAAACATGTCGTTGCGCCGGTTGAACATTATCCGGATATGTTGCTGGACAATTTACGTTTATGTGCGCCGCAAGGTGTTGATAACCCGACTGTGGTAGTGCTTGCACCGGGCAGTTTTAATTCAGCTTATTTTGAACACGCTTTTTTAGCGCAACAAACGGGTGTGGAGCTGGTGGAAGGTCGTGATTTATTTGTTCGCGATGAATCAGTTTTTATGCGTACCACGCAAGGGCCAAAACGTGTTGATGTTATTTATCGTCGCCTTGATGATGATCTTTGAAGTTTAGTGTTAAAGGCACACGTTAATATTGGTGTCGACGATCCTTATTGCCAACAATTGCCTTACAAGAGGGGTGATCATTTACGCCAGGCATTTGATGAAATGTCGGACCCTTATTATTGATACTAGAGAGTATGCATTACACCTCACTCTTCATTCTGTTGTTTTTAAAAGCTTAGCTTGAAACATCTATTCCGTGATTATGAACAATATCATCAGGAAAGTGATCAACTTAATGATTTGCCGCCGCTTACGCATCTTGAACATTATGTGACCTTGATTAAGCGATTGAAGCTACTGTAATGCAATTAAAAATTCCGGTAGTGCTTGATGGTTATGGGGCACCTGAAGATTATCGTTTGTCACGATGAAATGTTTTATGGACTAGAAATTGTGTTTAAAGAAATGCCGGAATGTATTTGTTGATCAGCCATGGTTGGTGGACAGATTAATGCGCAATTTATGGATTGATATTACTGATGATACAATCGCCCGTAATTTTGTATCGCCAAATGTATTGGTCAGGTAGTGCAAATGGTCGTCAGGGCATTTTAGAATTCGCATGTGTGGATTTAATATTGGAACGTTTGCAAGTAAAATTCGCTGGCCTTACTTCCGGGAGTTATGTATTGACGTGTAATAAACGCTGTATTTGTACGAGTAAATATACGTTTACTTAATGCGAAAAATTTTATTGTGGTAGTACTTGCTGGGTAATTTGCACAATTAGGTGCGGATATGTTGTTGCACATTAGAAACAATGCGATGTATTTTGCGAGATGCTGGGCAAAAATGATAATGGAAGAACTCTTGTCTTTTAAATCTACAAATATTTTTAAATAAAAATAATATTCTCAGATCAATTTTCCATATCTTTAGCCAATTCTCTTGCATCACCTATAGTTCAACCTGGGTTACGAATCCAAAGGATCTGGGTTACGAATCCAAAGGATGTTCACTTACAAGAGGCATACGCAATGAAAATTCACGCACAGTTAAAAATAATTCTCTTTATCGCTTTTGCGCTGCTACTGGTTGGTTGCGGTGGTGGTTCGAGTAGCTCCACGCCAGCATCAACAGCTGTGAGCTCAACTCCTGTATCTACGACAGTGAGTTCAACGGCTGCTAGCTCCACACCAGTATCATCAATGGCAGCCAGCTCTACTGCTGCTAAAAGTTCAATTGCTGTTATCTCTAGTAGTACGGCAGCGAGTTCTGTTGCTGCCAACACCATTAACATCAGTGGTGCTGCCGTTGCGAAAACTGCTGATGTTGTTGCCGTTGCTTCGCTTTATGAAAATTTTGGCAGATTTATTGCGAAAATAAATCCCGTTGGTCGTGCTTGGGCAGCTGTCGATACAGGTTCAGTAGCAAACGAAGCGCTACCCAATGCAGATGTTGAGTTGATAAAAGTGTTCGGTGGCGGCAAAGTAGAAGAGCCTGTAGATATAGGTACGGTAACAACTGACGATACAGGTGCATACAGTATTCCTAACGTTGAAAAAGTGCCGGCTTCGGATGGTACAGATGCATCTTTTTATTATGAAGTGCGCGTCACCAAAGGTGCGCTCACACTTAAAACGCCTACAGCGGCCGATGCCGACGTTGAAGCCAATGTTTCACCAGAAACAGATTTGGCTGCCAAAATCCTCTCCGATGTAGTGGCTGTTCCTGGTGTGGATAATCCGCCGCTGCCATCTAATAAAATGGTGGAATCGGTGCGTGAATTGGTATTAGCTGAGGCAGCAAATTTAACTGATGACAAATCCATTGAAATTCCATCGCCCCTTTCTACTGGTTTCGATGCGAACTCAGTTGCAGCCGCTAACGGTCTTGCAGCCAACGGTGGTAATGCTGAAAAATTATTTAAAGCAGCCAGTTTCAGCGCTGAAGAAATGGCATTAGTAAATAACGTCGACGCAACCACAGAAGATACTACCGGTTACATTAACCGTGTGATTCGTGAAGGTTGCAATCAGGTACAAGATGATTATTTGCCACAGCCTATCGCTGAAGCCTTTGGCGAATATTTTAAGGCCGGAAATAAATTAACAGCAACTCAAATTGTT
>JANYIO010000035.1 GCA_025362015.1 Gammaproteobacteria bacterium
TCTTTTGGTTGGCAGAGGCATTATTAAAATTGATTCTCAACCAAAACTAACTCCACTTTTAATCAATGACTCAAATTTTAATCATTATGGGGTTGGGCTACATTACTATCTTGGTAGGAATTTTTTATTTAAAGGTGAATACCGATCATATTCAGTTTCAACCGACAACAACAATGTGAGATTAAACGCATGGACATTAGGTTTCAATTCTTTCTTTTAAAAGTAAATGCGGTTATTTTTATTGCTGCTCTTTGTCTTGTGCCAGCTGCATTGGCTGATGAGGAAGGCGAGGCATTAAATATAAACAATGAAGTCTTCGAGCTGGGTGTTTTCGCAGGCATTATTAATATTGAAGATTTTACCAGTGAATTAGCTCCGGGAATTAGTGCGACCTTTCGTGCCTCGGAAGATTTTTTCATACAGTATAATTATTTGCAGACAAATGTATCTCTATCTTCAGCTGAAAAAAACCTTTCAGCTGGAGAGACCTATGTGCCGAATGGCAACCGAAAGTTTTCACACTACGACTTACTGTTGGGCTATAACTTATTTCAGGGGGAGTTCTTTCCTTCACCTGCGAAAACTAGTTTGTCGGCGCTCTATGTGGTTGCTGGCGTTGGAGACACGGAGTTTGGCGGGGAATCTAGCATGACCTACACTGTTGGCGTTGGTTATCAGGTAGCGATTTTTAGACGCGTCGGTTTACATTTTGATTTTAGGGACTATATTTATAGCTCAAGTCTTGTGTCTGCTAAAGATAGAAGAGTGAATACTACGGAGCTTTCAGTGGGATTGAAATTCCTATTTTGATCAGCATAAAATATTTTGCAAAAGGAATAGATTGAATGGTTTAGAAATAGTTTAGATAACTCGGCTGTTGCTTAAAAAGCCGAGTTAATTTTTGATTCTTAAAGATTAAACAATACGTTTTTAAAACAATACATTAACGCCTATTAGCATTTCAGTGTTATCCGTTGCTTTCTTGTCATTTAAAAAATCTCGCGTAAATCTAGTGTCATGTAAGTCGAGGTTTACCGTTATCCAGTCAGTAATTACCGCCCTATAGCTGGCGCCTAATACAAAACCCGTATTTTTGTCTCCCGCAAAACTCACATTGGCGACACCAGCTAATAAATAAATAGCTGAGTTAAATTTATAATTTTTGCCGAGAAATGATCTGCCATCGAGCAAATCATAGCCAGCCAACAAATTTATATATTGATAATCGTAATCTTTTTTCGCCAGAAAATTGCCGGCGGCAACTTCTTCAAACGCAGCTTTTTTAACAGTCGATAAGCCATAATTTATTTGGGAAATAAATTTGCTACTGATGTGGTAGGTGAAAGAAATTCCGGTAACTATATTACTATTAAAATCTTCAACTGACAGCAAGCCAATATAAGAGCCCAATTCAAAATGTTCAGTATCTATAGCGGCTACTTGGACGCTCGTTACAGTTTTAGCCGGCTCGATAATTTTTACGTGTTTTTCATCGTTGTCTGCGAAGCTATAAGAGGTAATTCCCAAGCCAAATAAACAAACCAAAATGTTAATGGGACGTGGCATCTGCGTATTCTCGTCAATAATAGGAATGTAAGTTCTATGTTAGGTTTTTTTAATGGATCTTGTGAGTAAGATTCAGCTAGATTAACTTTATCAGTAACTATACCTGAAATGCTATTGAAATAATAAAACCACTTAGCGAGTCTAATGTTAGTTAGATCGCATTATTTGAATAGACTAATGTTGCAGCTGAAGAAATGATATGGTGATCGATGTAAATACAACGGAAATGGTTGTTGTATAGGTTAGGCGGGGCGGGGTATTCAGGTAATAGCAGGCATGGTTTATTACGCTCATGCCTGCTAAAGCTGATTACGAATAAAAATTATATTTCTTGTGTTGCTGTTTGTTTTGCTAACAGCATCGGTATTTCGTTACTTTCTTGCTGAGGTATCCTGCTCCACATGGTTTGTTGAAATTCTGCAAAATTTTCTCCCTTCGTTCGCATTAGCCATTCAACTACTGCCTTCGCGACATTTGGATACATTATTGGATTAGGTTTAGCGAGCGGTAACCAGCGGCGGATAATGTCTTCACTTAACGTATTGGTTGCCGATCCATAGCCTAATTGGCTTAAAGCCAAAGCATTGGATTTTTGCTCCATTTGTCCAGCCACTGCTTGTACTAGAAGTTTTTTGCCGAGTTGAATTGATTCGCTGGGTAATTCAAAACCGGCGCTGCATATAACACCTTCACAACGGTGTAAATCTTGCTGAAAGCCTTCACGAGAAAATGGTCTTATGTGGATATGCCCATCATCAATTGCGGCGGGAACATTTTGATAAATATAAAACTGATAATCGGGAAAACAACGTAATTGAGGCTCTATATCGGCCAATTCGGAAAAGGGTAAATAAACCAAATAATGTTTCGCTAATGACTCGTTGGCGTAATGTGATGGTTCAATCAGTGGCGGCAAAATTGGTTGATTAAAGTGGTGCCAGTGCAGCCCAATGGGTTGGGTTACCGGGGCAAAATTACGCATAAACCAATCAATAACAATATTATTGCCTTTCTTAGGGATATTGTAATAAAAAGAATTTTGATGCGACAGGCCAATAACTTTTTTGCCTGCACGCTTTGCAGCCCAGGCGGAAACAGGTTCAAAGTCATTGATGATTAAATCGTAACCTTCAACATTAACTTTATTAATATCTTGCTTAAGTTGACGAAAATTACTGGTCATGGCCGTTTTAAAATATAAAATGCGACCACTTTTCACTTGAAATGTTAAACCGCGATAACATTGAAAATCACCAAAGGCTTCCATGTCAAAAAAATCAGCGCGCGGTCTACCAGAAAATACCCAATCTACTTGTACTCCTGCTTCAGCAAATGCTTTGGCCATGATGCGGGCACGTGTTACATGTCCATTTCCAGTTCCTTGCACGCCGTAAAGTATTTTCATAAAGAGCCCTGTAAAGAGTAAATATAAATGCCAATAAACGCGCAGCTTGTGCCCAACACTGCGCCCGCTACTGTATCTGTCGGATAATGCACACCAAGCAGTACACGGCTAGTGCCAATTAAACTGGCCCAGATAAAACAAGGAATTGCAAAGGTGGGATAAAAATTAGCAATGAGGCTGGCAAATAAGAAAGCAGCAGCTGTGTGGCCGGAAGGAAAACTAAATTTATCGGATGGTGTTATCGATGCCTGGTAAGAATTAATGTGCGCTGCAGGGCGATCACGCCGAATAAGATTTTTTAATATTAAATACAAACTTACATCGAAAGCGTAGGCAATAATACCGGACCAAAAAAAAGTGCTGCCATGATTGTGTTCAATCAATAATAATACGAGTGCGATCAAGAAATACCAAACACCGTCGCCGGTACGTGAGATTAATCGTACTGATTTACGATAGTGAAAACCTTTTGTTACATGCACCCATAAAAATGCAAGTGTATCCAAGTGGTGGACTCTCTGTAAAAAAGCATTCATGATTCACCGCCTTTTAAGCATTGAGTGGGAAATCGGCTTGCAACTCAAAAGTACTCGGCAACTGTGACTCATAGATGACGGTTGTGTGAAGGTATTGTGACAAGCTGTCAGCTTTTGATGAAATTTAACAATTATTTACAGCTATCTTTGGAGAGAGCGAATGAGTAAACCAGGTAAAACCGGAGTTGGTCGCATCGTAGATGCTTTTGGATATTCAATGAAAGGCTTTGCTGCGACGTGGAAATTTGAAGCGGCATTTCGTCAAGAAGTGGTGTTAGGTTTAATATTAATTCCCACCGCTTTTTGGTTAGCATCAACACATGTCGAATTAATTTTGTTGATTGCCAGCGTATTTTGGGTGTGGATGGCGGAGTTGGCAAACTCTTCCGTTGAAGCAGTTGTCGATCGCACTGGTTCTGAACATCATGAATTGTCAGGCCGCGCCAAAGATATAGGTTCAGCGCTCGTATTTATAAGCTTGGTACTATTAGCTTTAGTTTGGGGAATTGTTGCTATACATCGATTTTTTTTCTGAGCATATTTTTTGTGCTAACAGCAGTTATCAATATATTTCTGCTGTTGCTTTTTTGAATACTCAGTGAATATTTTTGATTTCCATCCTGCCCCAATAAGCCATATAGTCGTCTGCTAGCGAGCGATCAATATGGCGGCGCTCAGTTGCTTTGCGACGTTTGCGGTGGTAAATGTCAACGGGTAAGTTCTTGCAGGGATCGTGGTCAAGCCGGCGATCATCGCTGTTGCGTCGATTAATAAATACTTTATAGTCGTTCATGATATTGCTCTTAATTCATCCATTTTGCAGTTCACTCCTGTCCTTTAGTGGCTAGTCTTGTCAGTTAGGTTTTGCGCTATTTGTATTGAATACTCTTGCGCCAGGTCAACATAGTGTAGCGATTAAACAGTAAAATGCCCCAGTATTTTTTTGACTTAGCTTCTGCTTTTTTATAACAGTGGCTATTTTCTAACGCATTTGCGTAATGAGGAGATGCTATGAAGCCAGTAGAAACATGCGTAATTGCCAAACTGACAACAGTTTTTCAGCCCAGCTATTTAAAGGTACTTAACGAAAGTAATATGCATAGCGTACCTACCGGATCAGAAACGCATTTTAATGTGATATTGGTTGCAGATAGCTTCGTCGGTATGCGGCAGGTACAGCGACATCAGGCAATTTATAAGTGTTTGGCTGAGGAGTTGCAATCCGGTGTTCACGCCTTGGCGTTACATACATTTAGCCCGAATGAGTGGATTGCGAATGGTCATGTGCCTGCATCCCCACCCTGTTTGGGTGGTTCGAAGCATGATAAATAATTGCATTTACACTGGCTGTTCAAAATTCCAGCATTTATAATGCGTCTCCTGCGCTTTTAAGGCGGGTTTCAATATTAGACTTCGTTAAAGTGAAAACCTATGAGCCACATCGTTGTTGCAGCACTCTATAAATTTGTCATCCTGCCTGATTATCAAGAATTCGCTCCGCGCTTAAAAGATCATTGCGATAGCCTTGGTCTGCA
The DNA here is from genome assembly GCA_025362015.1 of Gammaproteobacteria bacterium. GTDB lineage: Bacteria > Pseudomonadota > Gammaproteobacteria > Pseudomonadales > Cellvibrionaceae > Cellvibrio. The sequence continues at coordinate 5,043 of JANYIO010000035.1, forward strand.
AGGCACGTTTCTACTGGCCGAAGAAGGCATTAATGGTACAGTTGCTGGCACTCGCGAAGGTATAGATGGTTTGCTAGCGTATTTGCGTAACGATGCTCGCTTTGCTGATATTGCGCACAAAGAATCCATTTACGAAGAAATGCCTTTTTATCGGATGAAGGTAAAACTGAAGAAAGAAATTGTCACTATGGGTGTGACAGGAATAGATCCGCTTAAAATAGTAGGAACTTACGTAAAACCGCAAGATTGGAATGCGTTAATTAGTGACCCCGATGTGGTTGTAGTGGATACACGCAATTCTTATGAGTACAACATTGGTACTTTTGCGCGTGCAATTGATCCCAAAACGGAAACTTTCCGTGAGTTTCCTGCCTATGTTGCGCAAAATCTTGACCCTTCCAAACACAAAAAGGTTGCGATGTTCTGTACCGGTGGCATTCGTTGTGAAAAATCCACGGCCTATATGAAAGAGCAGGGTTTTGAAGAGGTTTTTCATTTGGAGGGAGGCATTTTAAAATATCTGGAAGAGGTGCCTGAAGCTGAAAGTTTGTGGCAGGGTGAATGTTTTGTGTTCGACAATCGTGTAGCCGTTAACCATAGTTTACAGAAAGGTATTTACGGTCAATGCCATGGCTGCCGTCATCCAATTACAGAAGAAGATAAGCTTTCAGAGCAATACTTGCTCGGCGTTAGCTGCCCACGTTGTTATGATGCCTTAAGTGAAGATCAAAAAATGCGTTTTAGTGAGCGCCAAAAACAAATTCAGCTCGCGAAAATACGCAATCAGGCGCATATTGGCGCTAAGCCACCTGAGCGTCAATTACGCACTCTGCAAAAGCAAGAGAAGCGAGAAGCGCAACGACGCCTGGCTAAACATTAAATACTTTGTGCGTGCTGTCATCTAGCTGTCAAGCTTTTACGACAAGCTGCACGAACTTAATTCAACTAACTTAATACAGGTTTTTTATGGACTTTGACGCATGGGTAGTGAATCTCGCTACCGGAACTGCAACTCATGAATCGGGTTTTGTGCTACAAGTTGAGGGCAATCCACGCGACCCTTCCGCTATTAACCCCAATAATTTCCCATCTAATTTATCTTATATAGATCAAGCGCGTTTAATGCGTTGCGGAGTCGAGGTTTTAGCCAAAGCAGCTGTTGGTTCAAATGTGGATTATAGTCTTTCAGGTACTACTGACATCGAAAGCCTTAAAAGCCAGGCAGTTAAAGACCGCGAAGCACTCGCCAAGCAATTTGCTGATCGCACCGATAAACCGGAAAGATCTTTGTTGTCACTCAAGAAAAACAAATAATCTTTGTGATGACATCTTCATCTGCGTCTTATTTAAATCTCCATCCGCTTTGTGAAATACTCGGCCAGCGGTTATTAGAACGCCGGTGGCATCTTGCCACCGCTGAATCTTGTACTGGTGGTGGTTTGGCTGCCGCTATCACTCAAGTTGCAGGCAGCTCGGCTTGGTTTGAGTGTGGCGTTGTTAGCTACGCTAATCGCATTAAGCAAAAACTATTGCAAGTTGATGCTGAAACCCTCGCTACAGAGGGCGCGGTTAGCGAAGCTGTGGTTATTCAAATGGCAAAAGGTGTATTGTCGCTTACGGAAGCGGATATTGCAGTGGCGATTACTGGAATCGCGGGGCCATCCGGTGGCAGCGTGAATAAACCTGTAGGAACCGTTTGGCTTGCCTGGACGCGTATGAATGGGGAGGTGCGTACGAAAGTATTTCATTTTTCTGGCAATAGAATACAAGTTCAACATCAAGCAATTGAGCAAGGGTTACGAGGTTTGTTAAATTTTTTTTGATTAAATTTTTAATACTAAATTCCATTTTTCGTTACTCAAAAAAATAGAATGATTGTTCGTCTTATCCCGCCTGCTACACTCTTAATTAGTTATCTTCCTTATCGACGAGTAACATTTCATGCTTCCGTTTACTGATTACGCAAAATTTTTTATAAGTCTGTTGGCAATTGTAGATCCTCTAGGTGCTATTCCTCTTGTATTGGTGTTGACTGCGCATCAAACCGCTATAAAAAAACAAGCTACTTTGCGATTAACTGTTATTTCGGTGTTGGCGGTATTATTAGTTTCGTTGGTACTTGGCGAATGGATTTTATGGCTATTAGGTATCAGTATCGATGCTTTTCGGTGTGCCGGTGGTTTGATTTTATTGTTGATGTCAATCGCCATGTTGCAATCACATAAAGGTAGTGCACCTGATCAAATTCTGGAAGATGAATCGGTTGCGTTGGTACCCCTTACGATGCCCTTGCTTGCGGGACCTGGCGCGATTAGTACGATAATAGTTTACGCGCATCAAGCGCATGGTTTCCTGCATTATGGCTTGATTATATGCGCCATTACATTGGTATGCTTTGTTCTATGGTTAACGTTACTGGCAATGCCTTGGCTGGCAAAGCATCTCACGCCTAAGTCGATTTCAATGTCTACCCGAGTAATGGGCATTTTACTTGCAGCTATAGCAATTGAATTTATGGCGAAAGGTCTTAAAGGATTATTTCCTTTACTGGCTTAAAATAATTTAAAAATATAACGGCAATGAGTGCAAAGTTATTGATGAAAAGTGAATCAGCTACTATTGGTTTAGTAAATCCAAAAAGCCCGGAAAATGTTGGTATGGTCTTACGCGCCGCGGGTTGCTATGCCGCAGGTCAAGTGTTTTATACTGGCGAGCGTTATAATCGCGCGCGTCAATTTTTTACCGATACAAAAAATGTACATGAAAAAATACCACTTCAATGCGTTGATAATTTATTAGCAGTAGTTCCGCAAGGTGCGAAAATTGTAGCGGTGGAATTAATTGAAGGCGCTACGCCGCTCATCCATTTTGAACATCCTGCGCATGCTTATTATATTTTTGGCCCAGAAGATGGTTCGCTTTCACAAGAGATTTTGAATGAGTGTGATGCCGTAGTTTATATTCCTACCATTGGTTGTATGAATCTCGCTGCTACGGTGAATGTGGTGCTTTACGATCGTCTTGTAAAACGTGTGGGTAGTGTGATTGAAGATCGGCCTATTGCATCCAGTCGCGATACTAATAGCCGCGCAAAACTTATAAAATAATTATCATCCTTGAGAGATATTTGTTCGATCTTTAATATGTTGTAGCACAAACCCTGCATCCATTTCATGTTCAGATTTTTTAATGAGTTGCGGTGCTATTTGTTGGGTGATTTTTAAGTGGCGCATAAAGCGACGACAACAGCTACACATGAGCAAATGCAAACGAATTTTCCAATTCAGTTTATTGCCCGCATTTTTATCGAGATAATCACTCGCCAAATGAGCCACATCTTTGCAACTCAGTAGGTGTTTTTTTATTACATTTCTATTGTCTGTCAGCATGTGCCGGTCTCCTGAAAACGGTCGATCACTTGCAACAAAGTTAAGCGTGCTCGGTGTACCAGAACCCTTACATTGGCTGCGCTAACCTGTAAGATATTGCCAATATCATCAAATGATTCTTGCTCAATATCGCGCAATATAAATGCAGCTTTTTGTGCGGGTGGTAAAATATTGAGTGTCTTGTTGATGCAATGCTGCAATTGTTTTTCTTCCAACAACTCTTCCGGGGATTCGCTGCGCCATGAGGGTGTAGGCGAAGATCGGTGGCCATCGGAGGTGAAATTAGCACCATCCAGATAACTACCAGGAACTTCACCATCGAGCTCATCTAAAGATACCTTGCGCGATTCGCGACGCAAGCGTGCTTTGGCTTCGTTGCTAACAATAGTCATTACCCAGGTTTTTAACGATGATCTTTGCTCAAATTTAGCAATGTTTTTGTAAATGGCCACCCAGGCATCCTGTACTACATCATCAGCAAAGGTATCACCTGTAATCGCTCGTGCAACAATAAGCATTGTGTGCTGAAAGCGTTTAATTATCTCGCAAAATGCGCAATCATCGCCGGCAATCAGCCCGGCGATAAGTACTTGTTCATTGCAATAATCCGTTGTATTTACTTTCGCCATTGAGAATGCTCAAAAATACTTTGGCGCAGCTTAGCATTCTATAAGCGGGATTTGCAGTGGTGCTTAAAATCTTAATGGCCGTATTAGTCAAATGATTCTTATAGTAGATGCGTAAAGCATGAAATTGTTACAGCTTGCGGAATTGTTGCTTAGTCTAGATTTTCCTAGCTATCTTCGGTGCAGCTTTTTATACTCCTCATCCTTCGCGTTTAAAACGCGGTTCGCTGAGCCAAGTATTTGACTTGCTCGTTACTACTCTCACGTGGCCTTTGGTAGGGGTCACCACTGAAAAGGTTTGATCATGCCTGTTATTACTCTCCCCGATGGTTCACAACGTCAGTTTGCAAATCCCGTGTCTGTGCTTGATGTGGCAGCGGATATTGGCCCTGGTTTGGCTAAAGCTGCACTTGCTGGCATTGTTGGCGGCAAAGAAGTGGATGCTGCTTTTGTGATTGACCATGATGCCCAAGTGGCGATCATCACAGAAAAATCGCCTGAAGGTTTGGAGGTGATTCGTCACTCCACTGCGCATTTATTAGCTCAAGCGGTGAAAACCTTATTTCCGGAAGCACAGGTGACCATTGGCCCTGTGATCGAAAATGGCTTTTTTTATGATTTTGCTTTTTCGCGCGCGTTTACGCCGGAAGACCTCATTGCCATCGAACAAAAAATGGCTGAAATAGCAGCCGCCAATTTGCCCGTAGTTCGCCGTGTGTTATCGCGCGATGCCGCTGTAGGATTTTTTCGTAGTATTGGTGAGGCGTATAAAGCGGAAATTATTGAGGGCATTCCTGCGGATCAGGAGCTATCACTTTATAAACAAGGCGATTTTGAAGACTTGTGTCGCGGCCCGCATGTGCCATCCACCGGTAAATTACAGCACTTTAAATTGATGAAAGTAGCTGGTGCTTATTGGCGTGGAGACTCCAATAATGAAATGTTACAACGTATTTATGGTACTGCGTTCGCCAGCAAAAAAGAATTGAATGAATATTTAATGCGCTTGGAAGAAGCTGAAAAGCGTGATCATCGTAAGCTGGGTAAAAAGTACGATTTGTTTCATATTCAAGAGGAAGCGCCGGGCATGGTGTTCTGGCATCCGCGCGGCTGGAGTGTTTATTCAACACTTGAAGCTTATATGCGTGAAGTGCAACGTAATAATGGTTATCGCGAAGTGAAAACGCCGCAAATTGTGGATCGCAGTTTATGGGAGCGCTCTGGTCATTGGGATAAGTTCCGTGCAGGTATGTTTACCGTGGCATCGGAAGAGCGTGATTTCGCTATCAAGCCGATGAACTGCCCATGTCATATCCAAATTTTTAACCAAGGTTTAAAAAGTTACCGTGAGCTGCCGTTGCGCTTGGCGGAATTCGGTGCGTGTCATCGCAACGAGCCATCAGGCACTTTGCAAGGATTAATGCGGGTTCGTGCATTCGTGCAAGACGACGGCCATATATTTGCCACTGAAGCGCAAATCCAGTCAGAGGTATCCACTTTCACTGATTTGCTGCATGAGGTTTATGCTGATTTTGGTTTTAGCGATATTATTATTCGTATTTCTACTCGCCCCGAGCAGCGCGTCGGCAGCGATGAAGTTTGGGATAAGGCCGAGAAGGCCCTGATGGATGCTTTGCAAGCCAAAGGTCTGTCTTATGAACTACTGCCGGGCGAAGGTGCTTTTTATGGACCAAAAATTGAGTTCTCTTTGAAGGATTGCATTGGCCGTGTCTGGCAATGCGGAACTATTCAAGTCGATTTCTCCATGCCTGCACGTTTGGATGCGCAATATGTGGCTGAAGATGGCTCGCGTCAGGTGCCGGTGATGTTGCATCGTGCCATTTTGGGTTCATTCGAGCGTTTTATTGGTATTTTGATTGAGCATTATGAAGGTGCATTTCCGGCTTGGCTGGCTCCTGAGCAGGTCGCAATTTTGAATATTACGGACAATCAGGCCGAATTCGTCAAGAAAATTGAAAATACCTTGCGTATTAAGGGCTTCCGCATCATTTCGGACTTGAGAAATGAGAAGATCGGCTTTAAAATCCGCGAGCACACAATTCAGCGGGTTCCCTACCTGCTCGTCATTGGCGACAAAGAAGTTGAAAACAACTCTGTTGCGGTTCGTACAAGAGACGGAAAAGACTTGGGTGTAATGAATCTGGAAGCCTTCATCGAGCACTTGACCGCCGATATCGCGCGTCGAGGCAGAGTTCTTTCTGTTTAAAAAAGAAAGAAACTGCCTAAATAAGGCCGTATGGGTAAGTAAGGTTTGTTTTTATTAATTAATTGGAGATACAACTATCAAACGAGATAACGCTCCCGCAGCCAAAGGCAACTCTAAAAAAGCGCGGATCAACGATCAGATCGAAGCTAAACAGGTTCGTTTAATTAATGCAGAGGGGGAACAGGTCGGTATAGTTCCTCTCGCTGATGCCTTGGCGCAAGCTTTGGCCGCTACACTCGATTTAGTCGAGATTGTGAGCGACAGCGACCCTATTGTTTGCAAGATCATGGATTACGGCAAGCATCTGTTTGAAATCAAGAAGACTAAAGCCGCTGCGAAAAAGAAACAAAAGCAGCAGCAAATTAAAGAAATGAAATTTCGTCCAGGTACGGAGGATGGGGACTATCAGGTTAAGCTTAAAGCGCTGATACGTTTCTTGGAGAATGGGGACAAGGCCAAGGTAACGTTAAAGTTCCGCGGTCGCGAACTAGCCCACCAGGAGCTCGGTATGGAAGTAATGCAACGTATCGAGAAAGACTTGTTGGAGCTGGGAACTGTAGAGCAGGTTGCTAAGATGGAAGGCAAGCAACTTACTATGGTTATCGCCCCTAAAAAGAGAAAATAGTCGGGCTTTTAGCTGCCTTGATTATTTATATTATTTACCGAAATGTGTGGAGTTTTATCCCATGGCAACTAAAGCTAAAGTACACAGTGGTGCTGCAAAGCGCTTCAAAAAAACTGGCGCTGGCTACAAGTTTAAGCACGCTAACAAGAGCCACATCCTGACCAAAATGACGACTAAACGTAAACGTCAATTGCGTGGAACCAGCATCGTCGATCCGACTGATGTACCACGCGTTAAACGTATGTTCCGTGCCAATTAATCATTGCCACATAACGTTATAAAAAGTTAGTTCATTTTGAGAGGATTAAGGTATGGCTCGTGTTAAACGTGGTGTAGAGGCGCGTCGTCGTCACAAGAAAATATTAAAACAAGCTAAAGGTTATTACGGTGCACGTTCGCGTACATTCCGTGTGGCGAAACAAGCTGTTATTAAAGCTGGTCAATACGCTTACCGCGATCGCCGCGTTAAGAAACGTAATTTCCGCGCTTTGTGGATTACGCGTATCAATGCACAATCTCGTGCTGAAGGCATGTCGTACAGCCAATTGATTGCAGGCTTGAAAAAAGCCAGCATCGTATTGGATCGTCGTGTTTTGGCTGATTTGGCAGTACATGATAAAGCAGCTTTTGCAGCTGTTGTTGCGATGGCTAAATCAGCTCTGGCTGCTTAATCATCCAACATTGGCGTTGAATAATATTTAACGCTGCTGTGTTCGCGATGAAAGGGGAGGAGCTTCAGGGCTCTTCCCCTTTTTTATGTTCAGGATGAACGGGCAGAAAATTGCTCCTGCATTTTCTGCACTTCCGCCATCGGTGGCGGTCGTATACCGCGAGCGTGCACTTCGACATAATCCAAATTTTTAAATGTATATTAAATAAAATCAAACTGGAAAAGCAGATGGAAAATCTCGCTGCGCTTACTGAAGAAGCGCTCAAATTAGTTGCCGAAGCTCAAGACTTAATGGTGCTTGATAATGTGCGTGTCGATTACCTTGGTAAAAAAGGTAGCATTACAGCATTGATGAAAAATTTGGGTGGTCTGTCCGCCGAGGAGCGACCCGCCGCCGGTGCAGAAATTAATAAAGCTAAAGATGCCGTTCAGGATGCTTTGAGCTTGCGTAAAGAATCACTTGAGCAAGCCGCTGTTGCGGAAAAGCTTGCTAATGATGTGGTTGATGTGACGCTTCCTGGACGCGGTCAACATACTGGTGGTTTGCACCCAGTTACGCGCACATTACAACGCATTGAAGAAATTTTTGCTGCGGTGGGTTATAACGTCGAAGTTGGACCGGAGATTGAAGATGACTACCACAATTTCGAAGCGCTCAATATTCCATCGCACCACCCCGCGCGTGCCATGCACGATACGTTTTATGTGGATGATACTCATGTACTGCGCACCCATACTTCACCGGTACAAGTGCGCACTATGGAAAACCAGGAGCCACCCATTCGCGTGATTTGCCCTGGTCGTGTTTATCGTTGTGATTCTGATGTTACTCATTCGCCGATGTTTCATCAGGTTGAAGGTTTGGTGGTAGATAAAGACATCAGTTTTGCCGACCTGAAAGGCACTATGGATCAATTCCTTAAAACCTTCTTTGAGGCCGATGTTCCTGTGCGTTTTCGCCCATCCTATTTCCCATTTACTGAGCCCTCTGCGGAGATGGATATTCAATGTACCCAATGTCGCGGTAAAGGCTGTCGTATGTGTAAGAACAGTGGCTGGCTGGAAGTCGGCGGTTGCGGCATGGTGCATCCGGAAGTATTTAAAGCGAGTGGTGTGGATCCTGAGACCTACACCGGTTTTGCTTTTGGTATGGGGGTAGAGCGCTTGGCAATGTTGCGTTATGGCGTAAACGATTTGCGCTTGTTCTTTGAGAATGATCTGCGTTTTTTAAAGCAATTTTAAGTTTTTGTAGGTTAGGCTGCAAAGCCCAACACAGCTAGACTGCAAACTAAACTTCAATAATTGTGGTAAAGATAACGGTGAAATGTTGGGCTTTGCAGCCCAACCTACGGAATGAAGAAATATGAAAGTAAGTGAATCCTGGTTGCGTGAATGGGTAAATCCTGCAATTTCTACTGAGGAGTTGGTTGCCCAGCTGACTATGGCAGGGCTTGAGGTTGATGCGGTTGAAAAGGTTGCGGGCGATTTTATAGGCGTTATCGTGGGTGAGATTGTTGCAATCGAACAACATCCCGATGCCGATAAGCTACGCGTTTGTCAGGTCGCTGGTTTACCTGACGGGCCAACTCAGGTGGTATGCGGCGCAGCTAATGCGCGTACGGGAATCAAAATCCCCTTTGCAACCATTGGTGCGCAATTACCCGGTGATTTCCATATCAAAAAAGCCAAACTACGGGGTGTTGAGTCGTTCGGCATGTTGTGCGGTCAAACCGAGCTGCAAGCAGGGAGTGATGACAGTGGTTTGTGGGAATTGCCAGCAAATGCTCCAGTGGGGGCTGATATTCGCCAATATTTAAATCTGGATGACAAGCTAATTGAAGTGGATTTAACGCCCAATCGCAGTGACTGCTTGAGTGTTAAGGGGCTTGCGCGTGAAGTAGGTGTACTAAATCGTGCTCCTGTTCAGTTGCCTGAAATTAATGCCATTAAACCAACTATTACTGATTCTTTTAAAGTGACACTTAGCGCAGGTGCGGCTTGTAGTCATTATGTCGGTCGCGTCATTCGTAATATTGATATCGCTAAGCCCAGCCCACTATGGTTACAGGGCAAGTTAGCGCGTGCCGGATTACGTAGTATTGATGCAGTGGTCGATGTGACCAATTATGTGTTAATTGAGCTTGGTCAGCCTATGCATGCATTTGATTTAAGCAAGCTCTCGGGTGCTATTAATGTGCGTTTGGCAGAGCACGCTGAAGCAATAGTATTGCTGGATGGGCAGGAGCTAAAACTCAATGCCGATACCATGGTCATTGCCGATGCGCAGCAAGCAGTCGCAGTAGCCGGAATTATGGGAGGCAAAGCTAGCGCAGTAAGTGAAGCCACCGGTGATTTGTTTCTTGAAAGTGCATTCTTTAATCCTTTAGCTATTGCTGGTCGTGCGCGTAGCTATGGTTTACATACAGATTCGTCGCACCGCTTCGAGCGTGGTGTTGATTACAATTTGCAGGTTGAGGCTATAGAGCGCGCAACGGCATTATTGTTGGAAATTGTCGGTGGTGAAGCTGGCCCATTGACTAGGGTGACTAACGAGCACTTACCATCCGAGCGCCAGGTTACTTTGCGTAAAGCGCGTATTATCAGTGGTTTAAGTTTGGTAATGGCAGATGATGACGTTGTTGATATTTTGACTCGTCTTGGCTTGTTATTAATTTCGCAAAATACAGACGGCTGGACATTCACTGTCCCTAGTTATCGTTTTGATATTTCCATAGAAGCTGATCTGTTGGAGGAGCTCGCCCGAGTTTATGGCTACAATCGTTTGCCAACGCGTAGCTTGGCCACGCCCATTACCATTGGCGAGCGCCCTGAGGCTGCTTTAGCCTTATCTGCTGTGCGCAATCAATTGGTCGCACGCGGTTATCAGGAGGCAATTACTTACAGCTTTATTGAGCCTAAAATGTCTGCTCTCTTTGATCCTCTGGTTGAACCAGTTGTCTTGCGCAACCCTATAAGCGCTGATATGGCAGCGATGCGTATGAGTCTGTTTCCAGGGTTAGTCAATGTGTTGCGCCATAATCTTAATCGTCAACAGGAGCGCGTTAGGTTGTTTGAAACGGGTTTGCGTTTCGTGCCAACCCCTACAGGCTTGCAACAAGAAGCTCTTGGTTTAACGCAGGAAGCTATGCTGGCGGGTTTGTTATACGGTAACCGCTTGCCTGAATCATGGGGGAATCAGGCTGAGCCGGCGGATTTCTTTGATCTTAAGGGTGATTTAGAATCGCTTTTGGCGGTTTCAGGTGATCAAGCCAGTTTTAGTTTTCAATCGGCTACGCATTCAGCATTACATCCAGGACAAGCTGCGGCAATTTATCGTTCTGGTGAGTTGCAGGGTTACATTGGTGCTCTACACCCAACCTTGCAGCAACAGCTGGATATACCTAAAACAGTATATCTATTTGAGTTAAAGCTAAGTGCTGTCACTAAGGCACGTATTCCAGCCTTTTCAACACTATCCAAATTTCCGGAAGTGCGGCGTGACTTGGCGCTATTGGTTGAGCGCAGCTTAGCGGTGAAAACCTTAACTGATACGGTAACACTACATGCGGGTGAATTCCTCACAGACTTAAAGGTGTTTGATCTATATATGGGCAAAGGTATTGATCCACAAAGAAAAAGTGTTGCTTTGGGGTTGACCTTTCAGCATCCATCACGCACTCTTAACGAGGACGAAATCAATGCTTCCATTGATACTGTTATTAAATCGTTGGAGGCCAATTTTGCTGCCTCCCTCAGATAGGAATAATAACTATGGCGGATGGTGCTCTTACCAAGGCCGATTTGGCTGAAAAGTTGTATGAAGATCTCGGTTTAAACAAGCGTGAAGCAAAAGAGCTGGTAGAACTTTTCTTTGAAGAGATACGTCACGCTTTAGAAAACAACGAACAGGTAAAGTTGTCTGGATTTGGTAACTTTGATTTGCGCGATAAAAGCCAGAGACCGGGGCGTAACCCGAAAACTGGCGAAGAAATCCCTATTAGCGCGCGAAGAGTAGTTACTTTCCGCCCCGGACAAAAGCTCAAGGCCCGAGTAGAAGCTTATGTTGGAACCCAGTCATAACGACGAACTCCCGGTAATTCCTGGGAAGCGTTACTTTGCCATTGGCGAAGTCAGTGAGCTATGTGCAGTTAAACCGCACGTGCTGCGCTATTGGGAACAGGAATTTCCGCAATTAAAGCCTGTTAAGCGGCGCGGTAATCGTCGTTATTATCAACGTCAAGATGTGATGACTATTCGTCAAATTCGCTCTCTGCTCTACGATCAAGGGTTCACCATTGGTGGTGCGCGTTTGCAAATGAGCAGCGAAGTCTCGCAATCAGATAATAATCAATTTACGCAATTAGTGGCGCAAATGATTGGTGAGCTTGAACAAGTTTTAAAATTATTAAAAGCCAAGTAATTTTGGCTGTCATAGGCATGATTTGTTGCAATCCCCTTTAATTACGGTATTATGCCGGTCCCTCGCGGCACTGTGTTTATCAGGTGTCGAGCATGCAATGTGTGCAAAGTTTTAACAATCGGAGCGTAGCGCAGCCAGGTAGCGCACTATACTGGGGGTGTAGGGGTCGTGGGTTCAAATCCCGCCGTTCCGACCATTTTTGTTTCACACCAAAATCCTCATTTTTATAACAGTAAAAGCAGTTTCTGCTAGTACAATTTCTGTTTCAAATTTAACTATTCAAATTTATTTCCCTTAGACACTTTTGTGCATCAACAATAAAAAAGAGGTATCCCTGTGTCAAAACAATTGATGATATACGACAACATTCAACCTTTATCTGATAAGCATGCAAAGTGGTCTGTTGATGTTGAAAATTATGGATTTGTTGAGCGTTTAAATTCTGTTCCTTTATTGGCCTCTGAGATTGTTTTTGCTGCAACTGAATTTCCTATTGTTTTTTCTACTACCGCAGCCGAAAATGATTTTATACCATTAGCAGTGATGGGCCTTAAAGATAGCCAGAATTTACTGTTAAATGATGCTAAAAAAATTAATACTCGCTATATTCCTGCATTTATTCGTCGCTATCCTTTTGTGTTAGGCGGCAGTAAAGAATCGGATGTTATGGCGTTGTGTATTGATGAAGATAGTAAGTTTTGTATGCATGATGGCAGTAAAGGTGTGCGTTTATTTGAAGATAACGGCGAACATAGTGTTTACTTAAAAGAAGTGCTTGAGTTTGTGCGGGATTATCAATATCGCGCAGAAATGACTAAGGTGTTTTGCAAGTGCTTGACTGAGTTAGATTTGCTTGAGCCTATGCAAGCAAACATCAGCTTCAAAAATAATGAAGCGGCTAATTTGAATGTGACTGGTTTTTTTGTAGTGAATCGTGAAAAACTAAAAGCGTTGAGTGATGCTAATCTGCTGGATCTTTTTAAGAAAGATGGGTTGGAATTGATTTATGCTCATTTGCAGTCATTGTCTAATTTCAATCGTCTGATTGATCTTATGGCTAAACAGCTGGAAGTCGCAAAAGCCTAATTTGTGGCGATAGATTTAAAAATTAAAATGTACATCCTTCAAGCCGAAATTTCTTACGAAATTTCGGCTTTTTCATTTAAGAGATTTGTTGCAGTAGCGCTAATGCTAATGAGTCAATCTTTGTCGCGCAGAAAGTTGTTTAATTTTGCGTTCGGCAGTGCTAAATGCATCGCGTACGGCAATATGAATAGATTCATGATCCTGG
>JANYIO010000328.1 GCA_025362015.1 Gammaproteobacteria bacterium
TTAGCAGCTTTGATGATGGACGAAAGTTTGCGCCGCGCTACCGAGGTTGCATCGTCTGGTGAGCTCAAAAAAATATTACCTGAGTCATTGCGCGATGTAGTTCGCAGCATAGTTGGTTCTACTAGTGAATCAAAAAACACCAATCAAGGCGATACATCTAGCGGTGAAAGTGCACCAATGGGCGCCCCAAGCAAAACTCCCGCATTGGATAAATTTACGGTGAACCTCACCGAAGCTGCGAAGAATGGCAAAATTGACGCAGTGCTTGGCCGCGACGAAGAAGTGCGCCAAATTATTGATATCCTCATCAGACGCCGTCAAAACAACCCCATATTAACCGGTGAAGCCGGCGTAGGTAAAACTGCAGTTGTTGAAGGTTTTGCTTTACGCATTGCTTCTGGCGATGTGCCTGATCAACTCAAAAATGTTTCTATTCGCAGTTTGGATCTTGGCTTATTGCAAGCGGGTGCCAGTGTAAAAGGCGAATTTGAAAATCGTTTGAAATCGGTTATTGCCGAAGTCAAAGCTTCAGCAGAACCCATCATTATGTTTATTGATGAAGCACACACATTAATTGGTGCCGGTGGAAAAGAAGGCCAAGGCGATGCCGCCAACTTACTTAAACCTGCGCTCGCACGTGGCGAACTCCGCACCATCGCGGCAACAACCTGGGCCGAATATAAAAAATATTTTGAACGCGATCCTGCGTTAACTCGCCGCTTTCAAGTAGTAAAAATTGAAGAGCCAAGCGAAGAAAAAGCCATCAATATGATGCGCGCCATTTCGGAAATGTTACAAAACCATCATCGCGTGCGAATTTTAGATGAGGCCATTGTTGATTCGGTGCGCTTATCAAGCCGTTACATCCCTGCCCGTCAGCTTCCTGATAAATCCGTAAGTTTGCTTGACACTGCTTGCGCTCGTGTTGCCCTTAGCCAGAGTGCAACGCCTGCGGCTATTGAAGATACACGCCGTCGTATTACGCAATGTGAAAAAACAATTTCCTCACTGGGCAGAGAAAATGCTTCATTGGGAAATTATGAAGAGCGCATTAGTCAACTCACTACCGAGACACAAGAGCTTGGAGCTTTATTAGTGACTCAAGAAGCGCAATGGCAAAATGAAAAAGAAAAGGTGAAAGAAATTCATACACAACAATCTCAAATTGAAGATGATTATTACGCGCGCAAAGGCAGCACTGTAAAAGGCAAGCCAGCCGACGCCAATAAAATATTAACTGCAGAGGATCTCGCAAAAGCTAAAGCATCACTGCATACACTGCGTGAAGAATTAGCCACATTGCAGGGTGAAAATCCGATGATCCAGGGCGATGTTAATAGTCAGGCGATTGCCGAAGTTGTCGCCAACTGGACTGGCATCCCTGTTGGAAAAATGATGTCCAATGAAATCAAAGCCGTGCTTGATTTACATCTTGCATTAGGTGAACGAATCATTGGCCAACCACACGCGCTTGAAGCTATTGCCCAATGTATACGCACATCGCGTGCAGGTTTAACGGACTCGCGCAAACCCATAGGTGTCTTTTTTATGGTGGGCTCAAGCGGTGTTGGTAAAACCGAAACAGCATTGGCATTAACCGATATTCTTTATGGTGGTGAACAAAATATCACTGTAATAAATATGTCTGAGTTTAAAGAAGAGCATAAAGTTTCCATGCTGCTCGGTTCACCACCAGGTTATGTCGGTTATGGTGAAGGCGGCGTATTGACTGAAGCCGTTAGGCGCAAACCTTACAGCGTAATTTTGTTAGATGAAATGGAAAAAGCGCATCCTGGTGTGCAGGATATTTTCTACAATTTATTTGATAAAGGCACCATTAAAGATGGCGAAGGTCGCGATATAGATTTCCGCAACACGGTTATCATCATGACCTCGAATGCAGGCGAAGAACATATACGTGCTATGTGTGCTGCACAAGAAGAATTGCCAGATCCAGATGTACTCCTGGAAAACTTTAGGCCGCAATTATTGCGTCACTTCAAACCCGCGTTTTTAGGTCGTACCACCATTATTCCTTATTACCCATTAGGTGATGAAGACTTGTTAAAAATTAGCATTATTAATATGAATCGCATTAAAAAGCGCGTCAAAAGTCATTACAACGCAGAGTTCACTTACGATGAAGATGTATTGTTGCATATTGTCGCGCGTAGTCAGGAAGTCGATACCGGCGCGCGTAATATCGAAAACATTTTAACTCGCACCATGTTGCCGGCGTTGGCGAGTGAGTGTCTTGCACGAATTGGCAACAATCAAGATATTACTAAAATTCACGTTGGCACCGATGAAGATGGTGGCTTTACTTACAGCATAGTTTAATAACTGACATGGCCCGTTGCCGTAAAAAATTATTTACGGCAACGGGCAATAAGTGTAAGAAAAATACATTACGATCATTTTTTAAAAAATTAAAATCGACCTTTATGTACTATTATATGTACTATAAAACATATCAATATTGGATTTATAATATTACTGCCCTAACCATGAATAAAAATACAGTTACTGCTCAAAATAAACAAGAGAGAAGGATGTTGCATAAAATTGTTTTTTTACTATTAACAATGATTGCAACTGAAAGCTATGGAGCTACTAATGGTGCTGCTAGTAGTGCTGCAGCTAATAACCCTAACCCTCAGCAACAATTGGAGGATGATTATAGAAAAATCACCACCCTTGCTTATCACGAACTGGCCAACACAGCATTGTATAAACTTCCACAAGCTGATTTAAACACATTGATCAGCGAGATTAATCATGCCGATGAAACAAATAATTCTGAGCGAGCCATTGTTTTATTGGCAGCTAATATGGGCGTTATCCAAAAAAATATTAATGCAAAAGAATTGCAAAATTTAACTGCAGTGATTTTAAAATATCATGCCGCAGGAATAGCTGAAGACATTATTGACCTGGCAAGCAAACAAGGCGATCGATACTCGCTAGCAAAAGAAAATTTTGAATTCGCGAAATATGAAGCAAAGTTAAATCATTGGGATAATACTATTACCTGGTTAAAAAAAATTGATATCGTTAATGAGCTATCTAAAGACAATGGTGATGAGGCCTACATTATTTACGGAGCAGCCTTACAGTATAAGAAAAAACATCGTGAAGCATTAACCTATTACGCACATGTTAAGCAAGATTCAGCGTTTTATTCTATTGCACAACTAGATTCTGCTCTAGCCTATATTCGCCAGGATTGGTGGACTGATGCACAAATTACTATTGAACAAGCCCTCAGTACCGCCACCAAAGATGATATAGAAATAGTCAATCGGCTTTATACCATTCTTGGTTTTTCGCAATTGCAACAAGGCTTTTATCGCAATGCTCGCGAAAGCTTCAGAAATGTGAAAATAAAAAGCGCCTATGCGAATCGTGCACTATTTGGTGTTGGGATGGCTGCATTAAACCAGGAGGATTTTGTTGGTGCACTCAATGCGTTTAACCAATTGAAAAATCATACTGAAAACGACATGTCTGTTGCGCAGGCTTATTTACTTGCATCATTTACATTAACAAAGCTCAAGCAAAGTACAACGGCTTCAGCAAGCTATGCCGAAGCCATTGGTTATTATGAACAAAAAACCAATTTCTACGATAACCTACTCAATGAAATTAAAAGTGATAACCTTGCTAACCAACCACTATTAATCAATAAAATTAATGCTGACATTCAAAAAGAAGAACCAGAACTAAGTCTACTTGGTGAAAAATTAACAATATTAAATACGTTAAAAGAGCATTCCCTTGCGCCGAATACCTTACTTCAAATCAATAAATTATATGGAAATATTTTTCTAGCTTTTCTTTCCAAAGCAAATGATGTCATTTCCAAAAAACAACTTGCTTTCAATAGCTATCTCAATCAATCACGCTTCGGTTTAACCAGGCTCTACGACACCAATAATTAATATGCTAAAACCATTCCTCAGTATATTCATCGCGTCGCTGTGCCTTAGCAGCTGTAGCACACCGCCACCTCAGGATACCCTTAGGTCAGTTGATATTCATCAAGCAAAAACCAAGCAGAATGAAGTATTCATCAAACCAAAATCTGAAGAAGAAATTAAAAATGCTTATCTTGATTACATTAAAAATGCACCCACTAACGATAAATCGCGACGCATGGCATTTAACCGATTAGCTGAGATAGAGCTAAATCGAATTAATGGAATGTCGAAAAAAAATGCAGACTCCAGCAATGACGCCGCAGAGGATCCGCAATACCTGGCCTCTTTAAGAAAATCAATGGAGCTGTTACAAACATCTTTAAAAGAATACCCAGACGCAAAAACGAATGATAAAACACTGTATCAACTCGCACGTACGCAGGATCAATTAGGTGAATACGAACAATCTATGCGCACCCTCGCACTACTCTGTAAAAAATATCCAACATCAATTCATTATGCAGAGTCGGAATTTCGCATAGCTGAAAATGCATTTAGTGAAGGTAATTATATAGAAGCAGAGGTTGCCTACTCACAAGTGATGTTTAACGCCAACGGCGCTACATTTTATGAGCGTTCATTATTCAAACGTGGATGGACACGCTACAAACAAGGCCTTTACGCTGAAGCAGCAGATGATTATTTGGCAGCATTAGATAAACATCAATTCGACGAATATAGCGCTCTCTCAACTAGCGACAAAGATCAATTTGACGAATATTTTCGTGCACTGGGTTTGAGTTTTGCCAGCCTACAAAATTCTCAGGAATTACAAACGTATATTGCCGGATTAACAGACTTTAAATATTTATACCACAGCTATGAAGTCACTAGTGATATCTATTTAGAACAAGAACGTTATTCAGATGCAGCAGAGATCATTGAACAATTTATAACAACCAATCCTAACTCACTCAAAATTCCGTTCGCTTATTTGAAAAAAATGGAAGCATGGAGAAATGGCAAATTTAAAAATCGTTTCGAAGATACGCTCGAAATTGCTTATACAAAATTTAATTCTAAAAGTAACTATTGGGTAAGCCATAAAAACGCTGCGGATCAAGAGAAAATAGTCAATGCGATGCGCGAACATGTATTACGTGCAGCCACTTACTATCAAGAGGATTATCAGCTAAGCCATAACAAATCCGAATTTAATCAAGCAAACATTTGGTACAAACGCTACCTTGAACAGTATTCTGCTTTCGCTCAGCAAGATAAAGTCTATAACCTCTATGCCGAATTACTGATTGCCGAAGAAAAAAATCAAGACGCCATGCATTTTTTCGAATTGGCCGCTTACGATGGCAACATTGTTCTTAATAAAGAGGCTGCTTACGCAACCATCGTATTAACGAATAAACTTTATGAACAAGAAAAAATGAACCCAATCTGGCTTACCAAGCACATTCACTATGCACTCATTTCTGCACAACTTTATCCACGAGAGCCACGCTATCAAAGTACGGCCTTGCACGCAGCAGAGCTGGCATTAAATAGCGGACACTTTGAAGATGCACTTGCACTTGCCAATACGCTACCCGATAACACCAATGATAAGATGCTGCATGAAGCCAATGTGATTAAAGGGCTTGCCTATCTACAATTAAAAGCATTCGCGGATGCAGAAATAATTTTTGGTGATTTATTAAAACAAAATCAAGATCAAGCAGAGCAGAAAAAAATTCAAGACAATTTAGCTTTGAGTATTTACAAGCAAGCAGAAAGCAACGCAACGAATAATCACATTGAACTCGCAATACAACACTATGCCCGTGTCGCACAGCGTGTGCCCACATCAGATATAGCGCCAAAATCTTTGTATGAAGCAATAGCCTTGGCAATGAAACACGAACAGTGGACTATTGCTATTCATCATATTCAACAATTTCAACAACTCTACCCAAAACATGAACTTTACGGGGACGCAACCAAACAACTTTCGAGCGCATATTTAAATGCTGGTGAAGGTGTAAAAGCGGCACAAACATTTGAACAAATTTCCGCACAAGAAAATAATCAGGATATAAAAATGGCGACCTTATGGAAAGCCGCTGAACTGTATGAATCTAAACATAACACAGACGCGGCCATACGCTCTTTTAGTACCTATGCTGATAACTACCCGCGTCCTTTTCCACAATACATGGAAGCCATGTACAAGTTGACGCAATTACATCAGGAAGCAAAAGCACAGGATAAGGTCATGTTATGGCAAGAAAAAATATCAGCAGCGGACAAACAAGCACCCAAGACGATTAAAACAGACAGAACCAATTTCATTGCTGGTAATATTCAACTCGACATAGCGAAAAGAATACAAACACAATTCTCGATGAGACAATTAGTGGAGCCATTGCCAGAAAACTTGCGTGCGAAGAAAAAACTAATGCAAGATGCTATAGCCGCGTTTGGCCAAGCGTCTATTTATAACAACCCTGCAATCACCACTGAAGCAACCTTTGCCATAGGCAACATATACCAACAATTTTCTAATGCGCTTATTAAATCAGAGCGTCCAAGAAATTTAAAAGGGGAAGAATTAGAGCAATACAATATTCTTATTGAAGACCAGGCCTTCCCCTTTGAAGAAAAAGCGATTGAGTTTTATGAAATTAATATGGCGCACTCTAAAGAAGGTATTCTTAATCAATGGCTGACGCAAAGCTTTAAAGAACTACAAAAATTATTCCCTGTGCGTTACAGCAAAAAAGGCAAACTGGATATCTATCAAGATGAAAATCAGTAAATTTAACATGTTAACTCGTAGCTTATCGCTTATAGCACTAGTAGTTTTTATTGCGAGCTGTACATCCACACCCCAGGAAAAGCAACCAACCAAATCACCATTTAATCCTGCAGAAATTAAAGCGTATCAAGAAGCTTTAAATAACATTAAAACAGGCGAGCTGGATAAAGCCATACTTGAGCTTAATAAACTCACCCAGGCACATCCGGCACACACAGGGGCAAGCATTAATCTTGCCACTGCCTATTACAAAAATAAAAAATACGACGATGCAAATCGCGTCCTCGATAATGCAAAAAAAATAAATCCGAACATCCCTGAAATTTTTAATTTATCCGGTTTAATTGATGTTGAAAAAGGCGAATATGTTTCGGCCGAAAAAAACTATCTAGCAGCCATTAAAATCAAGAAAGACTATGCAGCTGCACATTATAATTTGGCGTTAGTGTACGATATTTTCTATCAGGATTTTGGCCAAGCCATTGCTCAGTATGAACAATATTTAGCCTTAACTGACAATTCCGATAAAGAAACTATTAGCTGGGTAGAAGAACTTAAACTCAAACAAAAGCGCAAGGGGTAAGCGATGAAATCAATTATTATTCTATTGTCATTTTTCTTGTTTTCAGTAACAGCAACTGCAAAAGAAGATAATGTAGAAGTTGACGCAACGCGCATTAAAGCCAACAAAGAATTACCTAAGGTGCTCTATGTAGTACCCTGGAAGGACATGGAAACTAATAAGAATGCCGACCAGAAATTAGTCATACATGATTTTTTAGGGGATCTGTATGATCCAGTTTTAGTTTCAAGCACTAGTCATTCATTAGAGAAAACAAGTGTGCAACAAGAAAACATCAAAAAATGAAATGACATTATATAAAGCACCAATCTTCAGTAGCTGCTTTCTTCGATTCAATAGATTCTTTATCATAGATTTTCAATGTGGTTTCGGCATGCGCTGAAATATATCGGATAATTCAATAAAGCTAACCAGGAGCAATCCCTGCGATTAGTTTTTGAAAGGTAGGGGTTTCTTTATCTTTTGCAACACCAGCTTTAAACAGCGCCAGAATTTTTTCATAGGGCAAATCAAAACTACCTTGATACATTTTATTTTCGGCGTATGAAAAAAAGCGAATATCCAATCTATCCGGTAAGGCTTTAAAATCTCCAAGCTCGTTCTTAGATGAGATGCACAAAACGTTATTATTTACGCACCAAAAACAATAAAGGCGAATGATAATTTCCATTCGCCTTTATGCACGCTGCCCTAAAAACACTTATTTTTCAGACCTGATTTTTTTTAACACTATAGATTCCTTGCTGTTAAATATTCGTACTGTGGTGAGTTCTTTAGGTAATTTAGGGTCGCTTTCTATGTAAATCATTTCACTATTCCCTAGTTTTTCAAAGGCAGCTGTTGTTTCTACTTCATCTAAATGAACCGTAAAGAACATTTCCCATTCTTTCTCTTTAAAGAAATAGCCAAATGAAATATTTCTGGGAACCGCTTGAGTTCCTTTTGTAATTGAATCGTCTAGCGGGAAATTAATTTTGTAGCGTTCGCCATTATGGAAAGTAGTATTAACATACTTAGGACGCTGCGCTTGCACAAACGTGGGTTGCCAATGGTATTGTTTGCGGTAGCTAGCCCATAACCCAAAAGGGATACCATTTTTTTTCATATCAGCAATTGCTTCAGGTGTAAGCGAATGCTCTACAGCAAGACGTACATATTCGTCTCTGTTGTCCACCACATTTCCTAATGAATT
This sequence comes from Gammaproteobacteria bacterium, assembly GCA_025362015.1. GTDB lineage: Bacteria > Pseudomonadota > Gammaproteobacteria > Pseudomonadales > Cellvibrionaceae > Cellvibrio. The sequence continues at coordinate 8,505 of JANYIO010000328.1, forward strand.
AGTAAATACCCCGTCATAAGATTCTGCCTTACCAAAAAAAACTTCGCGAACCTCTGAGCCAGTGACCCATACCGCAACCGTTCCGCCAGGAGCAACTCCGGCAATAACTTTTTGAAAAGTGGGATTGTCCTTGTCTTTTGCAATGCCTGCTTTAAAGAACGCTAGAATTTTTTCGTAAGGCAAATCAAAGCTGCCTTGGTACATTTTATTTTCAGTATAAGAAAAAAAACGAATATCTAATCTATCCGGCAAGGCTTTATAGTCTTCACCTACAACATGAACACCAGAGCTTGCTCCCCAGCCTGGGTTAATTGAAGATGCATCAGGAATATAAAGCCCACCTTTTTCATTGTGATAATAAAAGGTACCGCTAATAATTTTCATGGGGTAGTTAGCAGGCGCTGAAGCGCCCGTGAGCCAGTCAAACCGTGTTTTATTTTTGCTGAACATAGCGCAGTAACCTGTAGAAGAAAAAAATAAAATGAAGGTAATTAAAGTTGCCGTTATTTTTGTATTAACCATCATAAGATTTTCTCCAACGCTTTCCATCTTTAATTCGAGGATTCAGACCCATCTCATCTTTGGCTGACATATGGACATAAGAATGCCTTATACGTTTTAATAATGGAGTATAAATTAGCTTATCGAATACATCCTGAGTTGTGGGCATATAGCTTGCTATAGAAGCATTTAATGTAGATAAATCTGTATTGCCAAAATGTTCATCGGCTTTTTTTATTGCAGCATCCGCGTCTAACTCAAGTTTTGGATCTATATCAATTTTTTGGTTTTTTGCACCTTTAGCCATTAACTTTAAAGGAATATTACAATAGGCGTTGCTAATGCCCTTTCGATTGGCGGTGATGCTGGCATTGGTTTCGAAACCATTTTCATCATAACTAATGTTGTGGTCGATCTCTTCTTCTGTATACCAGCCTTCAGCTATCAGATTTTCTTTATCCTGTTTTATTTCATCTGGCCGGCCACTGTTGAGTCCAAAAGTTTCATCGCTAAATTCCAGGTAGCTTCCGCCAACATCCGAGTGTACACCAGGCATATAGTATTCTTCTCCTTTACCGCCGGCACTTTTGATGGTGGTTATTGAAAAATTCTTGCGGTGCTCTTCGCCCGCTACCAAATGCAGTGTTTTAGTGGCATGCGTTACCGCATCCAATTCAAGCTTACGCGTATCATTACTAAAACTTAAACCATAACCATAAGAGGATACTGTGTCAAACAAACCTGCAAACCAAACTCGCACTTCTGTGGTATCTATTTGTTTCGAGGCCAGTAACTTTTTTAGTTGCCATTTTTCATCCTTTAAGACTTTATGGATACAGTAACGCGCAGTAGCAGCACCACGGCTAAAGCCAAAGACATCAATGGTCAGGTCTTTAATATATTGTGTGTCGGGATCAATGGTTTTGCCAGCAACATCCTCTGCAGCAATAATTTCGCTTATAGCTTTTTGAATACCTTTTTCGCATTTCTTAATAACGCCTGCGTCACCTTCGCCAAAAGCGTAACCTGCTGTTTTATCTTTTTCGTTATCTACTGTGCCTGCACCTTCAGTATAAACTTTAGCGACAAAGTCATAGGGGGTTGCAGGTTTAACTTCAATATGTTTTTCTAAGGTGACAATATTGGTAGCACCATTTTCATAACTGGTAGCACCTTCGCCGACACGTTCGCCAAATAATTTATATTTTTTTGAACGTGTGGCCTCGTAAAATTCATTTTTTGAAATCCGACTTTCAATATTGGTTTTATTATTCATGGTGCCATCAAACAACAAAATGCACCGGACATTAACTGGCTTTTTATCGTCCTTGCGTGGCTCTTTTTCTTCCACGGCTGGAGGTTCTACGCCTTCGCAAAATTCAGTCATGTTTATTTCCCTTAGGAATTTTTGGAGGATTGATTATTATTAGCCGCTAGTGCGACTGCTATTTTTTCAACTACGATTGCACCGCGCTTGGCAGTATCGGACGAGCTATAAACTAAATGCGCTTGTGCCTTGGTACTTTTAAATAAATGTTCTGTTGCAAGTGCAATTAACGTTGTGGCTGTGGCTGAGCCTAAATCGCCATAACAATCAGCAGGGTGTTCAAAGCGCACTGGATCTTGAAACACTTTTCGATTGCGCAAAAAGGCGACGCCGTATTCTTTCGCCCAATGGTTCTCACCATTCATGCTGCTATAAATACTGTGAATACTTTTCTCGGGCTGGTTAGCCAATGCTTTTTTAAAAGCTTGATCCAGTCCATCACCACGATAAGGTTCTTCGCTATGTAGGTGGCCTGGCTCATCAGCAATGCCAGGTCTGTTAAGTGCAATGATATGGCCATTACGTACATGTGCCAGTTCAGGGTGACGGGTTAGCAGCAAAAAGCCAGCAGCTTCACCGGGAGCAAAGCTATCGGCGCTGCCCGTTATTAATAACCTGTTAGCGTTATCCAACGGCTTTAAGCGCGAGTAATTGCAATAGGAATCACTTCCGCCCACCAATAAAAAATCATAAGGCAAATCATATAAATAGTTAAAAGCAAAATCGATTGTTTGCATACCGGCTGCTCGCCCGCTGGAAACATTACGCGATAAAGATGTACTTAACAAAGGCGCGCAATTATTGGTTAAGTTGCGAATAAGTTGCTTAGCACTTAAAGAGTCAACCTCAGGTTCTAGTTCAGGCATTGCAAGCACCAGAGGAATGGGTTGCTCAATCGATTGCTGAGCGCAAGCTTCACGAATAGCAATGATGGCCATTTTAATAATGTGATCATGTTGTTCGTTATAAAAATCGCCTTCGTCAATCTCTGCCTCAAGCTCTCCAAAAATATCTGTAGGCACTTGTGCCATAGTGATAGGTTTACTTTGTTGAGTGAAATAGGGTGACGTCTTATAAGCGCTAATTCTCGCAGCAACCGCTGCGGCTGTCATTGCAGTGTTACCGCCTACAGGCGTAACCATGCCCATTCCGGCGATATAGAGTTTTTTTGTATTGCTTATTTCATTCACTCTTCTGTTAATCCTTTAATCGCATGATTCATTAAATACTGCGCCGGCTGCAAGAGTGCTAGCTCTATAGCTGCCGCACGACGTTGGCGTTGATTGGTGGATGCATAGGCCGCGGTGAGATGTTCGGCAGTCATCCCCTGCCCCATAAAATAACGCTGTGCTGACACAAACCGCTGCTGGTATTTTTGCCATACGGCAGCTACTTTATCCACATCAGGAAATGGTAGACGCTCATCTTCATCCATATCCACGTTGGCATCTGCCGGGTCTTCATTGGGACCGGCATTGGCGAACAATGCATCGAGATCAGGGAGCTCCTCCAGTGCGAGCCGGTGCTCCTCAAGATCAATACCAGTGATGGTAGTAAAAGCTTCTCCCGCCAAACGTGTTAACACAGGTATACGCATTTGTGCGATCAGCCAGTTGATCGCGTGTGGATCACCCAGATTCGCTGTGGCTTTGATCACATTGCGAATTTGTGCCGGATCTTTTGCTAAGTCACTGATCCATACCCGTGCCGTTTCGACGGGTAAAACGCGAAAAGCTAACTCAATTGCCCGTGCCTGATTAACACCAGCCTTTAGTACAAAGGGTTGCAGATTTTTTACAACAGATTTATCACCAAGCATGACTGCAGACCAACTGGCCCAAAATAAAATTTCAGGGTTATCTGATTGCATGGCAATAGGTAATGCTGCAGAAAGGTCGCGGCGTTTTAATTCGCCGATGAGGCGCAATGAACGCGCATAAAGTTTGACATGAGCTACGCAATCTTCGCGCTGAAATATATTGGTAAGATATTCGCGCGGATCTTCACGGCGTACACTGCACGCTGCCACGGCGAGATATTTATGATTGAGGTCTTTACTGGTGAGGAATTTTTTTATCCACGAATGGCACAAACGCCCTGGCAGCCATCCTAATGCGGAGACCAATCCTTTAAAGCCTTGTGGAGAAGCTAAACCTGCTTCAATCACGCACTGAATTTTGCTGACATCGAGACTCCGAAAAGCAACTATGGCCGCAGCAAAAACCTCTCCCGCTTGCTGGGTTTCCATTGCGGCTACGCAGAACTCCCATGATTCTTCTGGTGCGGTCATTAAGCCATCGAGCCGCGCATCTACACGTCGCTCCAATATCAATAAATCATTGCTTCTAAAATTGGGTTGATCGACGGCATTGGTACGCAGCAACCACAAAAAAGAGGCGTCCTCCGATAACTGATCATAAATTTCGCGATAGGCTTTCACACAATTCCTACAGAAGATGACAGTACACTTAAATAAAAATAAAATTTATTCTGCATTGTTTGCATTTGTTAACCCATTATATTTTTCTTATTGTGAAATAAAGGATCACCCAAGCGACAGACATTTTTGTCTTCAAACTTTACATCGAAGGAGTACATCATAAATTCACAGACACCCATTTGATCGCTACTCATAACACCCTTTGCTGTGCCGGCTTCATCGCCAGAACTTTTTGAATATTGCGCTTCTTTAACCATGGGCATCTTGCCGTCGGTTAAAACAGTTTTGGGACCTTTGCTGGTATCTGCAGCCTGGCCAATATTGGGGTAAGGTATTGGTACTGGCCCACCTGGAGTAGGGGTTTTACACACATCAGGAAATACCATACTCATACCACCGCTACCTTTATGGCTAATACCTCGAGTATTTGCGAATGTTGTTTGGCCCATAAATATTCCTACTGCTATGTTTTTAGTTGTTAAATGTTTCTAACGGTTTTACCGCATCATACTGACGGATATTTGCTTAACTTTGAGTGCTTTTTTATCACACGCGAATGCAGAACGCCACACCATGGATAACTGCAATTGATTAGGATCCAACAAAAGAGTTTCGCAATTAAAATTAAATGAAATTTCACTGTCTTCTATTTGTATTTTGTTGCGCAATTTTAGTATGGGTAAATTAAAATTCAATTCACCTAATGGATGCATGCCCGTAATTTTTACGGGCTCGCCACCTTGCAAAAAACTCGGATAAATTAAATCCGAGTGCGCGATATTCATAAAACGCGGATGATAATCTTCCGGTAAATACGGAGCTCTATTAGTTTGCCACAACTCATCATAGGTACCAGCGGAAGCAGCTCTAGGTTGCCAATGCGGTGCGATTGGACCAAAGCATGCGGGTATTGGTATATCATCATGATATTGAATAAGTTGATTAGGGCACTCCAAATTTGGCAAAGCAACACCGTCCATTTCGCTTCGTGACTTGTTACCCGAAAATCCTCCGCCCACTGGATTGCGTTCTTCACCTAAGCGTATCTTGCCTTCTGCAATATCGACACCGCCGAAAGCTCGTTCGTAAACTAATGGCATAGTGGTAAAGGGTTGAGGTGAAGTAATCAATCCTTGATTCCATTGCCGATCACCAAACACACGTATTGTTTTGCCGACACTGCCAACACTCAAGCTCACATCCATTTGCCGCACGGCTTGTTTCTCTAACGCGCAGGCTAAGCCGGTCATCACTATGTCTGTGGTTGCTTTACCGATATGAAAATCAGATGCCAGGCGTAAACTTGATTTACCGGGCTCGCCCCAAAATACATCTTCTTTTTGTGGCTCCAACTGTGACTCAGCGAGAGTCCACTGCTGACCAATATTAAAAGTCGCTTTCACCATGGTGTAAAGAGTGTCTACACCTTGCTCATTGGGAAATAGCGCAAAGGCGGCAGCAAATGGCGTATTATTTTTGAGTTGCAACATCCAGATAAATCCTGAGAGCTAAATCAACGACAGAGTTATTCAAGTATTTTTGATACGCACAATGAACACGAGCATCAGCTGGAATCTAGTTAACTTGAACCGACCCGCCCAAAATACGATTAACACCACTGGAGCGACTGACAAGATACTTGCCGCGAATGAGAATTTTTCCGGCTTTAGTTAGGGTAATACTCGAATCACCGCAGGTTAAAACAATTTCTTCCTGGCCTTCGATCAGAATCCTTTTACCATCAACCCGGATCGTTTCCATAGGTGTGGATACTTCAGGGGCAAATGTGACATTGCCATCGAATGGATCTATGTCGGTTGGCTGATCAGTACTAAGGTCAACATTTTCCAAGATCGAGAAATTTTCCAGCATATCGAATAATGGGCTATGAATAAATCCGACAATCATGGGCTTGTTAACATCGCCATTCACAAATAACAAGGCAACCTGACGGCCGACCTGTTGATGGGCAACCGCAACCGTAGAAACAGCCACCAGCGAGTTCATATTGGCAATTTGGGGAAAACTAACTTGAGGATTACCATCAGCGTTGATGGCGGTAAGCGTACCAAGAATGATTTCTCCAGGTGCTACATCAAGAGAAATAGTGTTAAGTATCTCTTCACTTCCCTGTGTCTGCTCAACAATCGATTTATTCATCTTTACCATTAATTCTGAGTAATTTTGCTACCTTTGATAACAACATTGCCAGAACCCTTAACATTGATATTGGCTCCTGAAATGGTGATATCGCCATTGCTTTTCATCGTTATGGAAGCAGAACCAGTTTTCAAGGTAATTTGGTCATCTGCAGTCATTGTGATAGTTTTTGCGCTCAGGGCATATTCTTTGGTAACGGTTTCTGTGTATTTCCCCTCAACGGTTTCGCGTAAATCCTTGGTGACCCCAATGGTCATATTTTTGCCGACGGTTTCAGTGTGATTTTCAGTAATATCAATGGAAATATTTTTACCGACACTCAACGTCATATTTTTACCAATGGTTTCGGCGTGATTGTCGCCTACATCAATGGTTTTATTTTTGCCGATAGTTTCAGTTTGATTATTACTAACCGTTTTATTACGATCGTGACTGATTGTTGAATTTTCATCGTGCTTAACAGTTTTGGTTCGATCATTATCAACCGTTAAAGTCTGATCATGTTCAACTTCTGTATCAAAATTTTTCTCGGCATGAATAAAAATTTGCTCTTCGCCTTTTTTATCTTCAAAGCGAAATTCATTGTAATTTTCCGGCGAGCCACCTTTGGTTGAGCGAGTTTTAATACCGCTTTGTGTTTTGGACGGATAAGTTGGTTTGTTCCAACCATTGTAAACAGAGCCAGTAACTAACGGACGATCAGGGTCACCATCCAAAAAGTTTACAATGACTTCATGGCCGATTCTGGGAATAAATGAAGCACCCCATTGGTTACCGGCCCAGGTTTGTACTACACGCAAAAAGCAGGAACTGTGTTCATCTTTTTTGCCTTCACGATCCCAAATAAACTGGACTTTTATACGACCAAATTCATCAATGTAAATTTCTTCACCAGCAGGACCCACAACGAGTGCCGATTGCGGACCTTTCATTACGGGTTTTAAATGTGCGCTTTGTGGACGGAAATGGACATCTGCAGGGATGCAAATAAATTCATTGGTGTAACCTGAATCGGCTTCTTGTCCAGGGAAATAACTGGAATCTGATGCTTTGTGTGTCACACTTACAAGCACGTAACTGCCCTTTTCTGAGCTTACTGCATGTTTGGCAACCTTGACTTTACCGCCAGCAAAAAAACTACTGCAATCACTAGTGCCCTTAATAGAGTTCCGATTGGTTTCTTCAGCATCCAAGCGAATTTTTACAAGATCACTACCAATACCCGTATCATAAAAACCTGGATACTCATAATGTTCATAAGCATCATTTTTAGCGAACTGACTTTTAGTTTTAGTGCTGACCTTTAAATCCTTTTTTGGCTCCTTGAAGTTGTAATCATTTAAAGACCACTTACCCTTTTTGAATAAATAAGTATGTTCCCAACCGGTAATTTGCGAATGGGGAGTGCTGCCTTTGGAATACTCAAGATTTGTTTCAGCCACTTCTGCATACGCATTTTGCTGATCAACTAAAATTAATTTATGCTTTTTATCGTCATGCTCAAAGAAATATGCTATTCCATCTTCTGCCAATAAACGTGAAATAAAATTAAAGTCACTTTCATTATGCTGTACACAATATTCTCTTTTGGTGCCACCAGCAGCGCGAAAATCAAAATCAGCAAAGCCTAGATCGGTAAAGATCTGTGTCACGATTTCTTTGGTATTTTTTTCTTGAAAAATTCTGTGATCGTTGGTTTTCGTTAAGAACCATAGCCATGGCACCATAACCATACGATATTGACGGACGCTGTCCGCTTTTATTTCGCCAAAAGTAAATGATTTAATGTAGCCATTAAATTTACGATTTTGGTCATTTTTAACAGTAACCGTGGCGCTTCGGCCAACAATTTTATTAGGGTCTATTTCGTGGTTTTCAGAAAGTACATCAATCTGAAACTCAAACAGCCCAGAAATGTATTCAATACCGCCAAATGCGGTTAATAGAAAGGTATCTTTTCCGAGAGAAAAGTCAGTTATTGATAATAGTCTATTGTCTTGACTAAGTTGACTCATGCTAGCAACCTCAACATGACCGTCATGCAGATCGTGAATGGATCATCCCTGTCTCGCAACTAAATACGAGCTCAGATATAAAAATGCCCTGAAGGCGACACCTTCAGGGCTTTTCTCAAATATTGCCAGATTACAGAGGCTTAGCAGCCGCCAAATCATAACCAACACGTTGAGGATTTGAAGACTTATTGCTCTTATCAAAGTCATTATAGTTGACCATGATTTTGGCGAAGCTCAAAGAAATTGATTCCATTGGATCACTTTCAGAGTCAGCAGAAATGGAATAACCACTTACCAAACAATCTTCTAGTGTGTATGTCATGAATTCAATAACTTTGTCAGAGCCAGTCTGAACAAATTTGATAGTTACTTTTTTACCAGCAGCACCGGTAACAGCTTCTTTGAAGAAAGCAGTTGCAGAAGTATCCGCAGCTTTAGTCAAGGTGATTTCGCTGATGGTAGGACGGGTTGCTTCACGATTTGACAGCTTACCTGGCTCCATTGAAATACCACGGCCAACACCAAACTGAATAGAACTAGCTGAAATGTGGTCTTTATAACCCTCAGCAGTTACATTTCCTTTAATGCCTTCATACTCAATATAAATCGCCATTTTACTACTCCTTACCTATTTAATAAAAAACATATTAAGATAATTCCTACTCAGCTAAAAAAGCGTTGTATCAATTACCAACTTAACAACAAGATCACACTAATTACACAATCGACATCCTAGACTACTTTCATTTTCCAGACAATATGAGCAGATGATTTTTCTCAATTTTTAGACCAACAACTCACCAAATTGAAAAATATTGTCATTAATAGTACTAACATCAGGAACCTAGCAGCCCACATTTTGTTTTATTTACATTAAGTGTTTCATAAAGAATCAACTTACAAATAAATTGTCGAAAAATTTAACACATACTAAAAACCGTATTGCAAATCAAAATATATATTCATGCCATTGCCAGGCTTTTTTCCATTAACAGCAGAGTTTTTTGCAACAACAGGAAATGCAATAATTAAATTGCTCCGCATGCTTTCTTTATAGTTAAATTTGAGACCAAAGCCAACATCTGCCAGCTGAGCATTTTCATCAGGGACGGTTACCGCTTCACCTTCTACTGCTTGCCCTGGATCTTTAAAAGGATGAACCACACCATAGCCAACATCAGTAAACACAAAAGGTTGCAGTAGGTTGTCAATACGCTCTCCCGCAATTTTTGCATCACTAAAGTTTGGACCTTTGAATATTAAGTCAGCACCTAAGAAAACCGCATCATCTGCAGAATATTCCGTTGGCGAAAACCCGCGTGTACGAGTAGGCCCACCTAAAGAATATTGATTTACTGAAGGTAAGGTTTTTCCAGAATACTGCCCAGAAAATCTAAGTACCATTCTACTTTCTACTTTCGTAAAAGGAATATTGATAAATGATAGTCTTGAGTAATCAACGGTAAGAACGACCGGAGGTGCTTGCAATCCTGAAACATTTGCATTGTTAGTGTTTTGATTAACAATATGATCATTAATATGGCTTGAAATAATAGCTATATTTCCTTGATGCAGGACTCTAGTTTTTTCATCTAATAAATCAAATTCACCAAACAATTCAATATTTTGCACAGTGTCGTCAACTACACTTTCATTTCCGATATTTATTAGTGAGTCAATTTGCGAAGCTTTTAATCCAATTGCATAATTTTTTACACGGCTTCTCTTTAATTGATATCTCAGAAACTCATCAATTACTTGCGACTTACCTTTAATATCTAAATCAGGATTTTTTCTTTGCTCAGAAGTTCCTTGACCTAGCACAAAATCATTACTAGAAGCGCCAACAGAGAACTTAACTCGTGGACTTAAAACTGGGACGCTGTAACGCACCGAACCATAAGTCGAATTTTGTGGCGCAAATGAGCCGAGCACACCTAACTCAAGCTCGTCACCTATAGTAAGCGGATTGTGTAACAAAAATTCTGTGTATGCTCTGTATTTACCTGAGCGCTCCGAGCCTTGATTATCCAATCGCACTGTAGCGTTATACCACTGCTCAGAGGTGACATTGACGTTTAATTTTGTATCGCCAACTTGCGATCCAGGCTCAAAATATCCCTGAACTGAAACACCAGGAAGATCGTTAATTAAATAAAGGTCCTCTTCAATTAAATCATTAGTAACCGGTTTTCCAAGGTCACCTTTAAAAACATTTTGAATTGTTTTAGCGGAATAACGTTTATTGTTTTGTACGGTTACCTCACCCAGCTCACCCAATAATACGGTCAATGTTACAATGCCCTCACGTACTTGTTGCTTGGGGATATAGGCTTTGGCAAGTATAAAACCATGTTCACGATAATAACGTGTAATAGTATTGGCAACAGTTTCAATCATACCCAAAGTGATGCCGCGCTGTCTGCGCTGCTCTCGAATAAGAAATACTAATTTTTGCACTTCTACAGGACTGACGTGCTCATCTTGTGTTTCTTTTTCAATATCCACAATAAGATCAGAAACCTTACCTAATTCATCTAAAGTATATCCCGAACTTAATAACTTCCCCTCACCCATCATATCAAAGCGAATTGCCTCAACCTGTTGAATAATTTTTTCACGGGTAATGCCTTGATCAGGAAACTCGACCAGGCCCTGAATGCGAAACTCTTTCACGTTTAATCGCGGCCCAGACTGAGGATCTGGATCGCGATCCTTCACCCCAGGGATATCCATATCTGTTAACAAGCTTTGGCGCTCAAACTGAGGTGCTTCTGTGGTATCAGGCATTTCAAGAAAGCCCGCAATTGCGTTTATCGACGACAATAATAAAATAGCACACAGATAATTTATAAATTTTCTTCTAAATGCTCTGATGTAAAAAAGCAAAAGACTAGTAGCGCGTTTCGATAAATTCTTAAATGTTTTTATGTAAAGCATGAAAAAAATCAACTCGTCAGTAACATTAAAAAATACAGTGCGCAAAAAAATGCTGCACCGCATACAAATTTACTAAAAATTATTCTTCAGAATCTTTGTCATCATAACGTTGATCTGTCGGCATAAGGATAGCAATATCATCATAAACATAATTTCTTACGCCAGTAAAAATTGCTGGGTTAACTTCGGCCAACGTTTCTACCTGAACCAATTGTTCTGCCCCTGCACCAATAATGTCTGAAATATTACCTTTGTACGTTGAGTTATCAACTTTAGGTGCAACCCCAAAACCATAGTAAGGATGCCAACTAAATCCAACTTTATTAATGATGAGAGTATCTTGTACATACACTACCAAAGGTCGACCGGCCTGGCCAAAATCGCCGCTGTGAAAGTTAAAGATATTTGCAGTAATATCAGGATTAATTCTTTCAGCTGTACCTAACGCAGTTAATTTTCCATTAGGAACATCTATTGTTAGAGTACCTACAACATAATTGGAGTTTACTGTCCCAAAAGTTTTTAGCGCGTCAGTCACATTTGGGTCAGTGACGCCAACAGGAAACTGACCAGTGAAACGCGGCCCTTTAGAGTTATCTAAGACTATGTCGCCGGCAAGGTTGTTTAACGTTATATCACCATTCGCACGCAACCGATCAATTTTTACGCTGCCAGTATTTTGAATATCAATAGCACTATGTAGCTGACTATTGCTGAGCGACAACTCAGCTACCGCTGATTCCAAAGCATCAGTAGCACCTATGCCTGTTACCGCATCTGCCACAAAACGCATGGCAGTAACATTAACTGCGCTGCCGTTAGTGTCAGTTATTGCTCCAGTAGAGCTCAGCACAACTTTACCATTCGCAGCAGCTAATCCTGCAAGCGCAATATTTGCACCACTGTAATTAATATTACCGTTGGTAGAATTACTAGCAGCACTAGCCCCCATACTTATATCATTTGTTGCAGTTGCTTTAATGTCATTCGTCGCAGAAATAGTACCTAACAAACTCATGGCGCCGCCTGCGGTATATTCTATCTTAGCGCCTTTGCTAGTTTTACCTGCATTCATAGTCAGATTGCGGTCAGCAATAACAGAAATATCTGCACCACTTTCTATGTCCGCATTTTGAATTAAATTTTCGCTAGCATGAAGGCTGCTTAATCCACCACTAGAAATTTTGGCATTTTGAGTAATAGTTTTACCTTCGACACTAACAGTTTGTTTGCCGGCAGTATCTAATACTCCATTCAAAATAATATTGCCAGTCGTACCGTTAAGATCAATAGAAGATGCAGTCAACGCACCATTTGCGTTTATACCCTGAGCATTTACATTAATCGCAGAGGTAGCAGAGATATTATTAAAGTCTGCCACACCTGTGCCAGCATTTAATGTCACATTGGCAGCTTTAATATCGCCGCTGGTAACGCCGAGCGAATTACTTACAAGATTTCCTGCGGCGGCAATTCCAGTAAAAGTAATATTGTTAAGATCAGTAATATTGATATCATTTCCAGAGGTCAATATTACAGAACTAAAATTATTTCCCGCATTATTTAAATTAATGTCGGAGCTAGTTCCAGAAGTAAATGTAGCTGTCCCAGTTACCACAACAGCACCATCATTAGCATTAATTGCTCCGTTAGAATCAACAAGCAACGACTGTGCAGTTACACCTTTTAAGTTGGTTACACTACCGTTATTTAACAAAATATCGCGAGCCACAAGATGCAGAACTCCATTCAATGAATTTGTTTTATCTTCTAAAGTAATATCGCCAGTAGTGACAACGCTAAAATTTTGATTCGATGTTAATTTTACGTCGCTCGTTAGATTACCACCCAATGTTAAATCAAATAAACCGTTGGTAGAAAATTCAGCAATCTTAATGCTATTAGGTACCTGTAAATAAATATCACCATTTGCGGCACTGATAGATAGATGCGCAATATCAGTATTCAACCTATTATCCAGGCTGCCAACATTTGCTGTACCATTCAAACTCAAGCTATTTGCGTTAACTGAGCCATTGGCCGTTGCTGTCACAGTTGCATTGCGAATAGCAAGTTCGTTAAGAACGTTGATATTGCCATCAATAATAACTTGATCATGTGAATCGGTAGCAGCAACCACAAGATTATTTTTATTGCTGTAAAAAATAGCGGGCGAATTAATTAATGAATAACCATTATTCTTAAAGGTAAACACATCAGCATTTTGTGTATCCTTGAGAGTTAATTTATCTGCCAGAAAATTGTCATTAATAGTGGTAATATCTGAATATAAAACAGTATAAGTTATATTATCCGCATTCGAATAACCGAGCTTTCCAGATGCGTTTCCTGTAGGTGTATGCGTAGCGGAGTAGCCCGTGCCACCACCGGTAACGGTAACCGTATTAGTATCTCCACCACCGGCAAAATTCACGTGCCCTGCGGTACCGCTTAAAATATTTAATACAAGACTATCATCTCCGAGCCCACCATTAATACTGCCGCTAACGGAATCACCCGTAACGTTAAACACATCTTTACCTGATCCACCGTACAACGTCGTGAACCCAACAAAAGTTGTTGTGGTATTTATCATGCCACTATTTTGAGTGCCGCTTAATACCCAAGTATTATCGGTATTATCGGCGCGCAAAATACTGTTCGAATTATTGCCAACATAACGTTCAATATTGCGATAGCCATCACTAGTACTACTCAGCAAAATATCTACATTGCTTAGTGCACTTAAGTCAACCGTATCGCCAGTTGTATGATCTTTGCCATCAACATACCCAGTAATTTTTCCTGTAGTGACAAATGCAAAAGTATCGTTTTGATTACCGCCCACTAAATTATTGAAGTTCGTAAATGTTACACCTGCACTAGTAGCAGATTTATTCAAGTCACCACTGTTTGTTGCATTAATATTCCAACTGTTAAGGAAATCGCTCGCAGCGAGGGTATTCACAAAACTGCTGGAAGCATTAATGGTTTCAATATTGGCAACGTTAATATTGCTGACTATTACATTGGCAGTAGGATTGAGTAAATGTACGTTAACAGCGCGACCTACACTTAACAGATCCAAAGTATCGGCACCGGCACCGGCATCAATGCTGCCCGTAATATTAGCGGTGTTGTTAGCAAACTTAAATGAATCCGCTAATGCCCCTCCCGTTAGATTAGCAAAACCTGTAAATGAAAGCGCGTTCAAGCTTCCTTGATTGCTTCCGTTAATATCCCAAGTATTAGGAATAGCATTATCAGCAAGTAATGTATTATTTTTAGTCGTGTTCGCCTTAACTTGCTCGATATTTTTAATGATGATATCGGCTATAGCGGTGGCCCCCAAACCAATACTAATATCATGATTAACACCCGTTAAATCAACAACGTCATTACTGCTTGCACTACCTGTCAAATTAGAAAAAGTACTAAATGTTATTCCATTTACATTGCCACTTGCTTTGGTAGCCGTTGTTAGGGTATTGACTGTCCAGATATTAGAGGTATCCGCACCGATTAATTCACTGCTCGCTAATGTTGAGCCGGTGATGCTGTTGAAACCGATAAGATTAGTAGCCTGGGGTGTTGAACCATTCAGTGAAATTATTTGTTTCACTGCAGATGCTGACGCATTGAAAACATTATTGCTCCCACCGCCAGCGTTTATAGTGCCAATTAATTGACCCGATGCGGCAAGAGTAAATGTATCATTGTCTGTGCCGCCATTAATGATATTAAAGTTTTCAAAAGAAATAGTTTTGGCTGCGATAGTAATCTGTCCATCATTCACCCCATCCGCAGCACCGAACGCACCAATCGTCCAATTATTAGTTCCATTTTTAATCCCAATTGAGCTGTTAAATAAAGCACCGGAGCTGCCATCGTTATTACCTTTAATACCCTCAATGCCACCAATGCCAGTGCCACCAAATGAACCATCACCACCCAAAGTAATTTCAACCAGGCCTATAGTTTTTGAATAATCAATTGAATCTATTCCCGCTCCATCGCCGCCGTAAATACTTCCTGAAACCTTCGCATTGACTTCAAATGCATCGCTGTTAGTACCGCCAGTTAAATTGCCAAAATGAACAAATGCTGTAGACAATTCAATATCTGCATTTCCTACTCGGGAAACTTTACCCGTATCGTTTGCATTAATGACCCACGAATAACCAACCGCAGGGTCCACATTACTTGCACCAATAAGCGTATTTAATACACCAGCATTCGCGGTAATAGTTTCAACATTTTTTACATTAAGATTTGGATTTGACGTAGGGTTAACACTATCACCAAGTTCAACAGTTACCGCACTCGTAAGATTTTGCAAGTCCAGAGTATCAATAACACCACTTGCATCGATTGAAGTACCACCATCAATTAAACCGGTAATATTGGCAGTATTATTTGCGAATACAAAAGTATCTGCTGCTGCATTACCGGTTAAATTTTCCATACCCGTAAAATTAATAACTAACGCTGAGGATGTAATAGTTCCACTGTTAGAACCTGTAATATTCCATCCATTAGGTTGATTATAGCCAACCAATGTGTCAATACCCGCATTACCATTTAAGGTTTGGATATTTGCAAAAGAGGCATAAAGGCCACCAGTATCGGTAAGGGTACTATTAGCGGTTGCAGATAATTGCCAGGTGTTATTTGTGTTGCGACCCGTAAGTGAATTTACACCTGCACCACCATCAAGTGAAGTAGCACTACCGCTACTGCCGAAAATAAAACTATCCGCCAATGAACCACCTTGTAAATTTTGGATATTGTTAAAATTTGTTACGTAAGTTCCTCCACTATCAATAAGATTACCCGCATTTGTACCATTAATGTTCCAGGTATTAGTTGTATTGCGCGCGGTTAGAGTATTGATACCACTACCACCATCAATTGCTGTAGCACTGCCACTCGCGCCAAAAATAAAATTATCGTCATTGATGCCGCCAGACAAGCTACCGACAGTGGTATTAATATTAAAAATATTCGCACCTGCACCAGCATTGATGGTGCCAGCAACACCAAAATTGAGATTAAAAATATCTGCCAGTGAACCGCCTTGTAAATTTTGAATATTACTAAAATTCGTGACGTAAAGTGCACCACCGGTGACGCTGACATTACCCGCATTTGCAGCGGTAATATTCCAGGTACTATTAACCGCATCACGGCCAGTTAAGGTATTGTTACCCGCTCCACCATCAATGGCTCCAGCACTACCACTCGCGCCAAAAATAAAATTATCACCATCACTACCGCCCAGCAAATTTCCAACAGCGGTATTAATATTAAAAATATTAGCCCCCGCACCGGCATTGATAGTGCCAGTAACACCAAAATTGAGATTAAAAATATCTGCCAGTGAACCACCTTGCAAATTTTGGATATTGCTAAAATTGGTTACGTAAGTTCCACCTTTGTCACCGAGATTACCCGCATTCGCGCCAGTAATATTCCAGGTATTAGTTGTGTTGCGCGCCGTTAAAGTATTGGTGCCACTACCACCATCAATTGCTGTAGCACTGCCACTCGCACCAAAAATAAAACTATCATCATTAATACCGCCAGACAAACTTCCCACAGCAGTGTTAATATTAAAAATATTCGCGCCCGCACCAGCATTAATGGCGCCGGTAATATTAAAATTAAGATTGAAAATATCTGCTAATGCACTGCCTTGTAAATTTTGAATATTACTGAAATTGGTTAGGTAAGTTCCACCACCATCATTGAGATTACCCGCATTCGTGCCGGTAATATTCCAGTTATTAATTGTATTGCGACCGGTTAAGGTATTATTGCCGCTGCCGCCATCAATTGCCGTTGCTGTGCCACTCACACCAAAAATAAAACCATCGTCGTCACTACCACCCAGCAAACTACCTACAGTGGTATTAATATTAAAAATATTCGCACCCGCACCTGAATTGATTGTACCAGTAATACCAAAATTAATATTAAATGTATCTGCGAGTGAGCCGCCTTGTAAATTTTGAATACTGGTAAAATTGGTTACGTAAGTTCCACCACTGTCACCGAGATTACCCGCATTCGTACCGGTAATATTCCAGGTATTAATTGCATTGCGACCAGTTAAGGTATTGTTGCCTGTGCCGCCATCAATAGCGATAGCACTACCACTCACAGTGAAAATGAAATTATCGCCATCACTGCCACCCAATAAACTTCCCACAGGTGTATTGATATTAAAAATATTCGCACCGGCACCAGCATTGATGGTGCCGGTAACATTAAAATTGAGATTAAAAATATCTGCCAGTGAACCGCCTTGTAAATTTTGGATGTTGCTAAAATTTGTGACGTAAACTGCCCCACCGGTCACATTGAGATTACCAGTATTAGTTGCAGTGAGATTCCAGGTACTCGCAACATCGCGACCCGTTAAAGTGTTGTTGCCTGCTCCCCCATCAACAGCGGTAGCACTGCCACTTGCGCTAAAAATAAAGCTATCGTTATCACTACCGCCCTGTAAGCTACCCATAGCCGTTTTGATATTGAAAATATTCGCGCCTGCACCTGCTGTAATAGTGCCAGAGATATCTGCATTGAGATTAAAAATATCTGCGAGTGAACCGCCTTGTAAATTTTGAATACTGGTAAAATTGGTTACATAGGTTCCCCCACTATCACCAAGATTACCCGCATTAGTACCAGTAATATTCCAAGTATTAATCGCATCGCGACTGACAATGGTATTACTGCCAATACCACCATCAACAACTGTAGCACTACCAGCATTACCTACGCTGCTAAAGATAAAATTGTCATCACCACCGTTACCAAAAATGTTGCCGATGTTTGCGTTAATATTGAAAATATCTGCGAATGAACCACCTTGTAAATTTTGTATATTGATAAAACTTGTGACGTAAAGTGCACCACTGGTAACTCCGAGGTTGCCTGAATTTGCTGCAGTAGTATTCCAGGTGTTAGTTGTATTGCGGGCGATTAAAGTGTTGGAGCCAACCCCACCATTAATGATTCCAGTAATACTGCCGCTGTTCGTCGCAGAAAAATTAAACGTATCATTACCTGAACCACCGGTTAAATTTTTAATATTAACAAACTGCATTGTGCCGACAGTGACGTTATTAAAAGTGCCATCATTAATACCGTCAGAAATTACTGCTGATGCGGCATCATTATCAATATCAAAGATATTCCAGGTATTGGTACCACTGGTAGCGGCTAAGGTTAAAAAGTTACTATCATTGCCAATTATTTTTGAAATGTTAGTCATACCAAAAATGGTGACCGACCCTAGTGTTACCGTAAGTGGATTGCCTGACGAAAGATTATTAATATTCGATAAATCTATGGTATTAAATCCAGCGCCACCATCCATATTTACAACACTAGCATCATTAGCAAATATAAAATCATCAGCCGCTGTACCGCCGACTAATTTTTGAATATTGGTAAAGCCAGTTACATAACTCAAATTACCGATATTTATGCCTGTAACATTCCAGGTATTCGCAATAGCCCGTCCAGTCAAAGTATTAATGCCGGCACCACCATCAATAGACGTTGCACTACCTGCATTACTAGCGCTACTGAATACGAAATTATCGTCGCCATCTTCACCAGACAATGCATTTGTCGTCGCGTTAATATTAAAAGTATCTGCGCTTGCACCGCCGTTTATTGTGCCCGCAAAGGAAAAATTAATATTGAAAATATCCGCCGCTGAACCGCCTTGCAAGGTTTGAATTTTACTGAATGCAGTGACATTGGTAACATTACCTGCATCAGCCGCGGT
>JANYIO010000001.1 GCA_025362015.1 Gammaproteobacteria bacterium
GACTAACTGACCTGTAGCGTAGGTTGTGCCTGCGACGTACTGTGGTGAGCTGCAACCGTTTATAACCGAGGAGCTAGTTGATGACGCGCTCGCTACGTGATCACCTTTACCATTGAGTATTGCGGAAGCAGTACTTTGGCCACCTTTCCCATCAAAAACCGTAACGGTGATGGTTAAGCCTCTAGTAGGCATTTCGCTCGTATAAGTCACTTTTGCGGTAGTCGCTGAAGTGAAGCTCCAGCTATAGGTTAATGCGTCGCCATCGGCGTCTGTAGAGCTAGAGGCATCAATAGTAACTATGTCCCAAAACTCATAAACACTTTGATCGAGGTGTGCGACAGGGGCCGTATTTGTTTTTACTGAGCTTGAGCTGGTACTTGAGACACTGCTAGGTCTAACGCTTGAAGAGCTACTTCTTGATGTGCTTGAAGTGCAACGAGGGTTACCCGCAGATGCATCGCCTACTTTTAAGCTTTGGGTTACCGAAGTTGTTAAACCCTTGCTGTCTTTAACCGTCAGCTTGTAAGAGCGATACATCGGCTCACAAAGATCAAAAAAGCCACCAATAATGGTGGTGGTAGAGGCTGAGCTTGCAAAGGGTTTGTCATCAAATGAGTAGGTCAGCGAATCGCCATCAACATCCGTTGATCTTGATCCATCCAGAGTCACTGTGTATTGCACGCCCGGTTGAATGAACGACGGTGCGCCAATAAATTGCAGAACTGCAGCCGGTGGATGATTAATATCTGAATCGCAATTGCCAATTGCAGACCACTCCTGCCACTGTCCGGAATAGCTAGCAGGGCTGTGACCTTGTGACCACCAGTTGGCGGTGTAGGCTTTATTAGATTCTTGCACTTGTGCGCCGCCATTATATGGGTCAGTGGCATTCCACATCTGGATGCTGGAGCAATTAACCGCGTAACTGTTGGCGGATAGCATGCCGGCGCCAAGTGCGGCGCAAGCTAACATTAGTTTTTTCATTGGGGCGACCTCATTGAGATTGTTTTTTAAACAACAGGTTAGTATCGACAGTAGAAAATTGTTTGGTGTTTTGTTTGGCACTTACTAGTTATTAAATTAACGTTCAGCCAACATAGAGCTCACTGACGTAGAGCTCAACTGACATAAGCTGAAGAACTACATACGACGTGAAAAATGGGTTCTACGTAATGAGCTGATGTTAAAAAATGAAATTTTTTATTTGAGGCTTCATTGCATATTATTTTTATGTTTCATAGGTTGACCATCAATACCATTTAATGACCTACTGACAACGTTGTCATGTATATCATGGCAGTTTTAGATAGGCAAGAAGTAAACACCATTTGCAAGTGATGATTGCTAATAGTCAGTATTCAGGTGATCTAGCAAACGTTTTTGGCGCATCAATGCGCAATTTCTTGATGTGATATGCAGCAACATATTATTTCCAATTTTGTATGGCGATTAAATGTAAAAAGGGGATGACGCGTACGCAAAAAAATCGTGCAGAAACAAAACTGAATTAAGTTCATCTGTTCAAAGCACGCATTAATGAAACACATCTTCGATACCATTCAAAATGTATTATTTCCTACGGTCGCTTAAATTGGGAAATTGTTAAAACTAAAGTACACCGCGTTATCCAGAACCTAATAACGAATTTTATAATTTATAAGCAATTTAATAATTTACCATCAGGCTTGATAAAAAGTCGCCTCTATCAACATTTGAAACTCAAGCTAAAAAAAACCTGATAAAGTTCCTGTAAATCAACTCGTTTTAAAATAACACAACGCGAATTATAACTTGCTGTGAAAAAGTGTTGCGTCAAATATGGTGAATATTTCACGAGTGGTGTCATCCCCTAACCCAAAAAACACCCATCTTTTTACGCTCCAGCGCTTTTGTAACAACAGTATCACCATCGCAAAATTCTATAAATAATGCGATGGCATATTTTTTGCGTTTTACATTTACGATGCTCGGATAACCTAAGGCATTGATCAAGATTGAGTACCGATAAAATAGCAAAAAATATCACCCATCAGTAATGCACGTGTTCATGCTTGACCAAACCTAATTTTCATAAGAGGAAAGACCTCATGCCTACCCGCACCCTTTTACAGCAAGTAATTAAATGTGCTCTACAACAATTCAGAAAAAATGTGGTTTCGTTAAGCTGTTCACTCATGGTGTTATCTTCACCGGTATGGGCCCAATCAGCTTTACAATCAACTGTTGTTAGCAAAGAAACAGCGGCTGAGCAAAAAGCCGAATCAACTGCAGAAACAAAAAAAGTTGCAGCTGCACCTGAAGAATTCATTGTTGTTGGATCGCGCATTCGCCACACAACTTTTGATTCCCCCTCCCCCATTAAAGTCATCACACGCGAAGAAGCAACCGCTGCTGGCTTTAATTCTACTACCGATATGTTGCAAAGTGCCGCTGTAACCACAGGTGCCGCGCAAATCAACAATGCCTACGGTGGTTATGTCACTAATGGTGGCCCCGGTGCTAACACTATTTCATTACGAGGTTTGGGCGCGAGCCGCACACTGGTTTTGATTAATGGTCGCAGGGTATCGCCTGCTGGTTCACGTGGCGCGGTAGGTTCAGCTGATTTGAATGTACTACCAACGGCGATGATTGAGCGTGTCGAAGTTCTTCGCGACGGAGCATCATCCGTTTACGGCTCAGACGCTATTGGCGGCGTGGTGAATGTGATCACCATGGACAAGCTCGATGGACTAACATTCGAAGGCGAATTTAACCAACCCACTGAGGGCTCTGGCGAACAGACGCGATTTTCGATTTCCGGTGGCCTATCCGATGATCGCTGGTCCTTTTCCGGCTCCATTGATTACTATGAACGCGCCAACTTGACTCTGGCGGATCGCGACTGGACTAAATGTAGCATCGACGGATTAAGAGACCCGCAAACGGGTGAATCACTTGATTATAGTGATCCGAAAACTGGTAAATCCAAATGTTCTACCATTTCTGGAACGGGTAATAGTGGCGTGACGGTCAACACCATTGGCACCCAAAGCGTCTCGGACACCAACTATGCAGCATTGGGTTTGAATGGTGCACCGGTCGGCGCTCCGGGTACAACTACCCCTAAGTTTTCGCGTTTTCGTCCAAACTCCGCTATCACTACTGGAGTTGTAGGGTTTGAAGGCGTTGGCGGTGGCGGTAACAACCTGAATGTGCGCGATACCTTTGATCCAAAAATGCTCAATACAAGTCTTATCTCACCCGAAAAAATTTACACCACGTTTTTACAAGGTAATTATGATTTGCAAGCGTTGGGTGATGCCAAATTGTACTTTGAGCTGCTTGGGCATCATCGCAACTCAAGTCAAGTCAGTTACCGCCAGCTAATCCTGGATTATCAACTTGGCAGCCCCCTAATTCCTACTGAATTGTCCTTTGCTCACGTTGGTCCGGATCAGGGCACGAGTAATGGTAATGATGTAGGTGTTCGTGCATTTATTGGCTTTGGTAATGATGAGAGCGAACAAAACTTAACCTACTACAAACCCACTGCAGGAATGAAAGGCGACCTGAATTTTCTACCCGATTGGAAGTATGACGCTTATGTGAGCTATGCGAATTCGGATTCGACCTATCGCATGCAATCATTTCTTACCGACAAGTTAACTTATGCTGGCGATGTTGTGGCAGCACCAAACGGAACCGACCCCAGCCTGGTAAAAAATGGTTTAACTTGTAGCATCAACTTAACTAATCCAGGTGAAAAGTGCATTCCTTATCCATTTCTTAGCGCTGCTGTGATTGGCGGAAACTTACCAACAGACTTTAGAAAATACATCTTTCGCAATGTTATCGGCGAAACTCAATATGCGGAGTCTGTGTTCAGCGCTGTCTTCGACGGCCCTATTTTCACAATGCCAGCGGGAAAAGTTCAAGCTGTGCTAGGGCTTGAGCATCGTCGTGCAAAAATTGACGATCAACCAGATCCAAATAGTGTTAACGATAACCTATATAACTTGACCGTATCTGCACCCACCAAAGGCAAGGACAATGTTTCAGAAATTTACACGGAATTGGAAATTCCTTTAATGGCCGACCAGCCATTCGCGAAGGAACTCACCATCAATGGTTCCTATAGATACACCGATTACGACTCCTACGGTTCAGGCACCACTTATAAAGCAGGCCTGGTTTACAGCCCGGCGAGCTGGATATCCTTGCGCGGCACAAAAGGCACATCATTCCGGGCGCCAGCGCTGTTTGAACAATATCAAGGTGTTACTAGTGGCTTTTTCTCCGCTGATCTTGATCCCTGCAACGATTATGGTGGTGTCAATGTTAACCCAGCGCGTGCTGCCAACTGCGCAGCTGAGTTGCCCGGCCAGCCAAATTTTCAAAACACCCAAGGTGTTCAAGCCAATAACGAAGGTGGCGCAGCGGCAGGCCTTTTCGCCGAAACCTCTGACAACATAACTTACGGCATTATTCTGCAGCCTCAGTTAGGTGATTTCGGTGAACTGTCTGTAGCGATTGATTACTTTGATATCACAATCAACAATGGAGTAACGCAAGCAGGCGCCGATAAAATTTTGCCGCGTTGCTACGATAGTGCGCTGTTCCATTCTGGCGGAGGTTTGTGCAATCTGGTAACGCGCGACCCCACAACCAGCCAGTTAATTGTTTCTGATGCCTATACCAATCTTGCAACTGAGACTTCTCGCGGCGTTGATTTCACAACACGCTACCAACAGGACGTGGGGCCGGGTAAATTGCTGGTGGATTTTGCAGTAACTCGCTATTACTCTCAAGCCAATAGGCTGTTCAAGAACGATAAAATCGAGGAATTGAATGGAACGCTTTCAGTTCCGGAGCGGAGCGGAACCTCTGACATTGCTTATACACTAGCTAACTGGCGCTTTACTTACGGCATTGAATGGATTGGCAGCATGAACAGCTATAAATATATTGCAGATAAATATCAGGAAGATACTAGTGAACTTGGCTTAAAAGTTCCCAGCTACTTTACCCATCGGATTTCCATACGCTACCAATCGCTAAACAAATGGGAAGCAACTGCGGGTGTGCGTAATCTAATGAATAAAACACCGCCAACTATTTCTGCTCTTACAGAAGAGTACGACCGTGTAGGTAATGCCCCTTTATACAGCGGCTACGATTATGTAGGACGCGAGGTTTTTGTAAACTTACAAGTACATTATTAAGCTGCATATTTAAACAAAGGTTTTAGTGTTTTTAGTTGGTATCAAGCCACTCCCAATAAATTGGGAGTGGCTGAGTTGCATTAAAAATTATTCCCTTTCATTAAAA
>JANYIO010000023.1 GCA_025362015.1 Gammaproteobacteria bacterium
ACGTCTTATTGATGGATGAGCCCACTAATCACTTGGATATGGAATCTATTGAGGCGCTCAATCTCGCATTGGAAAATTACCCAGGTACTTTAATTTTTGTGAGCCACGATCGCGAATTTGTATCGTCACTTGCTACTCGCATTATCGATATGCAACCAAATGGTTTAATTGATTTTAGTGGCAGCTATGAAGATTATTTGCGTAGTCAGGGCGTGTTTACCAGCTAAAAATTCTTGATGATTTTTAAAAAAGCGAGAGCACAAACTCTCGCTTTTTTGTATGTATAATAATGTCACATGATATCGAGAGTTAAGTATTATGCGTTTATATCATTTTATGAAACAAAAACATGCACTCGAGAGTTTAATTAACCGACGTTTACATATATCTCTCATTAAAGATTTAAACGATCCTTTTGAATTGTTTGGAGTGGTTGTTAGCGATAATTCTCAAAAAGAAGATTTAGCAACCATTAAAGCTAAGTTCTCAAAGGAGTTTGGTATTATATGTTTTAGTGGATGCTATTCAAATATCCTTATGTGGAGCCATTATTCTGATAAACACATGGGTACTTGTTTGGGGTTTGATATCGACGATCAATTGTTTGCTGATAAAATTGCTAGAAAAGTTGGTTATATAAATGAAAAAATGGAGTTTGATCATTTTTATGATGATTCTCCGGAGAAAGTGAAAAGGTTTGAACAGTTATTAACTACCAAATCTAGCGATTGGAATTATGAGCAGGAATATCGAGTTTTTTGCAATTTTGATCAGCATGATCGTGGGCATTACTTCGAAAGTTTTTCTGAAAAAATTGAGCTCAAAGAAGTTATTTTAGGTTGCATGCCTGAATCTAAAGGAGAACAACTTCAGTTGAAACTAGATGAGCTTTATCGGTATATGGGGGATTTGAAGGATACTGTAGAAATATATCAAGCCAGCATGTGCCCTAATGAATTTAAGGTTTTAAAACAACCTATAAAATAATAATATCTCAATCATCATAGCAATTAGTACAGCGGCGTTGCCTGTATACTGATTAAAATTGACTTATATCAACATCTAAGCTATTCCTTTCCTCACGTTAGCCTGCGTGCTTGAAATGCTCTAATCCGCCCCCACGTCTATATCAAATGCCAATGTTTACATAGAGGTTTTTCAATGCGTATCGACCGTTTAACCAACCAGTTACAGCTAGCGCTATCGGATGCGCAATCCCTCACTCTAGGGCGTGATCATAGCCAGCTTGAATCAGTTCATCTGCTGATGGCGTTGCTCGATCAAAAAGGTGCCGCTAGTGTGCGGCTATTACTAACGCGCGCCGGGTTTGATGTGGCAGGTTTGCGTGCGGCGTTAGAGCAACAATTAGAAAATTTACCGCGTATAAAAAATCCAACGGGCGAAGTGGGCATGGCGCAAGAAATGGCGCGCTTATTAAATTTAGCAGATAGACGCGCGCAAAAAATTGGCGATAAATTTGTGTCGAGCGATTTGGTATTGCTTACAGCAATGAGCGACACTGAAAATCCTATTGGCGAATTGTTGAAAAAATTTGGTAATGTACAACGTTTGGAACAAGCAATTACTAAAGTGCGCGACGGTGAAACAGTGGATGATGCAGATGCCGAAGGCAATCGTCAGGCGTTAGAAAAATATACCGTAGATTTAACCGCGCGCGCGGAAGCGGGCAAGCTTGACCCGGTGATTGGGCGCGATGATGAAATTCGTAGAACCATTCAAGTATTGCAACGTCGCACCAAAAATAATCCGGTATTAATTGGTGAGCCTGGTGTCGGTAAAACTGCCATTGTTGAAGGTTTGGCGCAGCGTATTATTAATGGTGAGGTGCCAGAAGGTTTAAAAAATAAACGTTTACTGTCATTGGATTTGGGTGCCTTGCTTGCCGGTGCAAAATTTCGCGGTGATTTCGAAGAGCGTTTAAAAGCGGTAATCAATGAATTGGGTAAACAAGAAGGCCGTATCATTTTATTTATCGATGAAATTCACACCATGGTGGGCGCAGGCAAAGCCGAAGGAGCCTTGGATGCAGGCAATATGCTCAAGCCGGCGCTAGCACGCGGTGAATTGCATTGTGTGGGTGCTACAACGCTGGATGAATATCGCAAATATATTGAAAAAGATGCTGCACTGGAACGTCGCTTCCAAAAAGTACAAGTGGATGAGCCCAATGAGTCAGACACCATTGCGATTTTGCGCGGTTTAAAAGAGCGTTACGAAGTTCACCACGGCGTCGATATTACCGATTCGGCCATTATCGCCGCCGCAAAATTATCGCAACGTTATATTACTGACCGACAATTGCCAGACAAGGCAATTGATTTAATTGACGAGGCTGCTAGCCGCATTCGGATGGAAATAGATTCCAAACCGGAAGAAATGGATCGTCTGGAGCGCCGTTTAATTCAATTAAAAATTGAACGTGAAGCAGTTAAAAAAGATGAAGATGAGGCGAGTAAAAAACGTCTGGCTAAAATTAATTTAGACATCACAAAATTTGAACGCGAATACGGTGACCTTGAAGAAATTTGGCGCGCGGAAAAAGCCGCTTTGCAAGGTTCGCAAGAAATAAAAAGCCAGTTGGAACAAGCGCGCTTAGAGCTGGAAGAAAAGCGCCGTAAAGGTGATTTGGCGCGCATGTCAGAATTGCAATATGGCATTATTCCTCAGCTGGAAAAACAATTGGATATGGCCGGCCAAGCGGAAATGATGGATATGAAATTGCTGCGCAATAAAGTTACTGAAGAAGAAATTGCTGAAGTGGTTTCCAAGTGGACAGGTATTCCAGTTTCAAAAATGCTCGAAGGCGAGCGCGATAAATTATTGCGTATGGAAGAGGCGTTGCATAAACGTGTTATTGGCCAGCATGAAGCCGTAGTTGCCGTTGCCAATGCCGTGCGTCGTTCGCGTGCGGGTTTATCTGATCCACATCGCCCCAATGGTTCATTTTTATTTTTAGGCCCAACCGGTGTTGGGAAAACGGAATTGTGTAAATCGCTCGCCGAATTTCTATTCGATTCTGTCGACGCCATGGTGCGTATTGATATGTCAGAATTTATGGAGAAGCATTCGGTCGCTCGTTTAATTGGTGCGCCACCAGGCTATGTAGGCTATGAAGAGGGCGGTTATCTCACGGAGGCGGTACGTCGCAAACCTTACGCGGTATTATTGCTCGATGAAATCGAAAAGGCGCATCCCGATGTATTCAATATTTTATTGCAAGTATTGGATGATGGTCGCTTAACTGATGGACACGGTCGCACCGTAGATTTTCGCAACACAGTCATCGTTATGACTTCGAATTTAGGTTCAGATCGCATTCAAGAATTAGCAGAAGATAAATCTTTTGATACCGTCAGTTTCGATAGTTTTGTGTCCGGTGATTTGAATAATTCACTCAACAATGAAAATCGCTACAACGCCATGAAAGATGCAGTAATGGAAGTTGTTGGTGGCCATTTTCGCCCGGAGTTTCTGAATCGTATTGATGAGGTTGTAGTATTCCATCCGCTTGCGCGCGAACAAATCCGCGGTATTGCCGACATTCAATTGGATTTGTTGCGCAAACGTTTAGCGGAGCGCGATTTAAGTTTGGATTTAAGTGAGGCAGCAATGAATAAATTGGCTATTGCTGGTTTTGACCCTGTTTATGGTGCGCGGCCATTAAAACGCGCGATTCAACAGCAAATTGAAAATCCATTAGCGCAAGATATTCTGGCGGGAAAATTTTTACCGGGAACGATTATTCAAGGTGAAGTGCTGGGGGATAAGTTGGTGTTTGCTGCGAGAAAGTTGCAGTGATAATTGCAGTGATATGATGATAGTTGGACTATAAATAAAAAGGCCGTCGCTTATGACGGCCTTTTTATGTGCACGCATCTTAAAAAATATTGCATTTTTAAAAAATGAAGCTAGCTAATTGCAACTCTCTTCCATCGCTTTAGTTGCTTCACCTATTTTTTGTTTCTGTTCTTCAGGTGTTAAATAACGATACTCACCATTATCGCCTTTCACTTTTATACGAGAAAAAGTTTTCAGGGTTTCCTGATTTTTTCGGGCACTGGCGCAGCGTTCGGGGTCTTTCATAGCAGCTTTGGTTTCAGCAACGGACGAATTGACGTTAGTTGAAGGGGTGGATGTGGGGGTGGTATAGGTTACAGGGTCGCTATGCCCCGTTTTCGGCTTAATCACTTCATTGCTGATATTAGCTGCTGGGTGCTCGCTGAAATGAGTAATGCCTTGCTTATCTGTCCATTTATACAATTTGTCTGCCAATGCCTGGTTGCAAATTAGCACACAGCTGAGGCTAAACATCAAAGGGATTGTTAATTTCATGGGCGGGACTCTAAAAGTGGCGGTGTTGGAAAAGTGTCAGTGTTGGCTTGGCCTTAAACAAAAGTGAACTCGATGCAATGATTTACTATAGCGCTAATAAGCCCTTAACGAAACATCTCCCTGAAAATAACAGTTTGTTAGCCAGTCATACTGCTGGTTTTCTACGTCCGTCAGATTTGTTACGTGCTTGATGGCGATTATAGGGGGATTATGATAGTTTTAGCTTTGTCATAGACTATACACACTTGTGTGGTAGGTCTTTTTTGGAATCTAGGGACCCTATTGTGAAATTATTTCTGTTAAACAACTCGCTCGCCTATTCTCGGTCTCGTTATATGCTATTCGCATCTTTTCGCTTGTTCTTGTTGTTTGTGCTTGTGCTAGCGATAAGTGACTGTGGCGGTGGCGGTGGTGGCGCATCTGCTGTGCCACCATTGAAGGTAACCAATAGTACGTCCTGGAAAACAGGTGTTTTTAAAAGCGCCAGCACTTTTGCCAATAAATGTGCAACTCCTCGTACAGGTATAGACACAACGACTCATGCGGCCTTTTTGGATGTTCAGGGCACAGTGCTGGATGAAAATAATTTCTTGCGTTCATGGAATAATGATACTTATCTTTGGTACAAAGAAGTTGTAGACGTTAATCCCGCTAATGATTCGGTACCGACTGAATATTTTGCAAAATTAAAAACAACTGCCAAAACTGCTTCTGGGAAAAATAAAGATAATTTTCATTTTTTTTACAAAACAACAGTTTGGGATGGTCTGATAAATGGAGGTGTTGATACTGGTTATGGTGTTGAGTGGGCCTGGATAGACGGTTCGCCGCCGCGCAATGTATTAGTAGCTTACACAGAAGTTGGGTCACCTGCTGCAAATGGAGGTTTGCTGCGTGGAGCCAAGATAATTTCTATCGATGGTGTCGATTTTATCAATGGCAACAATGTCGATGCTTTAAATGCAGGCTTATTCCCTGCGGCGAATGGTGAAACCCATATTTTTGAAATGCAAGATTATGGCTCAGGCGTAACTCACACCGTCACATTAGTATCTGCACAGGTGACTAAAACTCCAGTGCAAAATGTAAAAACTATTGATACACCTACTGGTACTGTAGGGTATTTTTTATTTAATGATCACCTCAAAACCGCCGAGCAAGGTTTAATTGATGCGGTTAATCAGTTGCAAGGTGTGACTGATTTAGTGCTGGATGTACGTTATAACGGTGGCGGATATTTATACATTGCCAGTGAGCTTGCGTACATGATTGCAGGCAGCAGTGCTACTGTTAATAAAACGTTTGAAAAAACCACCTACAATGATAAATATTTGACAGTAGACTTTGATGGCCACCC
>JANYIO010000062.1 GCA_025362015.1 Gammaproteobacteria bacterium
ATTTAAATAATTAGTAGTTTCATAATCATCAGAGCCATTGTCTATAATAATAATTTCATAATTTTTATAATCTGTTTTTTCCAAAATACTATTAATACATTGAGTAATTAATTTATAACCGTTTCTCGTTGGAATTATTAATGAAACCAAAGGTGGTACTTCTGGTAACGCATACTTAACACGATATCCATAACCAACATGGCTAACTGAAGCAGCTATATTTTTGTTTTTTAAGTATTCAGATATTGCGTTTTCGCCTGCAATTGCAGCATAGGGCTTTGAATTCCCCGACTTTGCCGTGCTTTCATTATGCACTCTCCAGTGATACAGAATTTTCGGAATATGAAAAATTTGATTTTCTAACACCAAACCTGCACACCTCAGTATTAAATCATGATCCTGCGCACCCTCAAAACCAACTCTAAAACCACCTACTGAATCAATTAAATCTTTTCTAACAACTCCTAAATGACTGAAGACATTCTGAGATAAAAATAAATCTTCATTCCATTCACATTTAAAATAAGGATTAAACCTGTTGCCTTTTTCATCCAACTTGTCCTCATCAGAATAAATTAATTTTATATTAGGATCCTGATTGATGGCGCAAAGCACCCAATATAGTGCAAATTCATGTAGCAAATCGTCATGATCCAATAATGCAACCCATTCTCCAGTAGCTAAAGTTAATGCGCTATTCGACGAATTTGAAATATGTCCGTTAACTTCTCTAAAAAAAATTTTAATTCTAGAATCTTTTCTTGCATATTCCTCTAATACCTTTCGAGCTACTGGATTTGTTGACGCATCATCCGCAATGCAGAGTTCCCAATTATCATAAACCTGCTTCAACACAGAATCTATTGCTCCAGCAAGCCACTCGGGATTCGAATTATAAGTTGGCATCACAATAGAAATTAATGGCCTATGCTGATAATTATTAATTATTCTCATAGCATTTATGACATCATTTTTACCTAGCTCATGTTTTTCAATCCACTTCTCATATGTAAGACCATCTGAACCTATAGTAATATTATTAAATGTTTCAACTAAATCTATTAAAACGGCTGAAAATCCTTTACGCATCAACATTGAAATAAATATTTTACACGCCCGAGGCAACCTTGCACTATTCTTTACATAAAAGGAGCTCAAGCAAAGCCAAAGCAAATATATTTTACTGATCACCTTAATATTCAATGTATCGACTTTAAAATTACAGGTTTTATCAATAGGGTCGAAACGAATAGTTCTTAATTGATCAGCTAAGCGAACTACTTTAGCATTTTTTGCCAAATGAGAAGGAGTTGAAATTGATTCAACTTGATTAAATCCCTCGCCATTATCAAAATATAAAACTGAATTCCCTTGATCAACACAATCAGATATTACATCGAGGGTTATCAAAACCCACTTATCCTTAAACTGATTGACATCTTTAATCAGAAACTGAGGATCATCATTTAATGATTCCCATACAAATCCATCCCTATTCGATTTTTGTACATTTGCCAATGGTTGCAGTTTTAATTCCGTAAGCATTTACTCACCCCTTTGAGTTATACATCGCCATTTTCAGTAATTTTTAGTAATGTTGAATTTAGCCTAACCAACTTTGATGCAGCGCGAACCAAACCAGATTTTAGTAAAACTTGCCCGCCTTCAACTTTACTTGCTATGATTATTTTTGCATTCGCTAATTCTACCTGGAGGGACTCTATTGTTGCCTTGTTCTGCTCTACCTTTTCTTGCTCTGCAAGGAACTTAGCTAATAAATTTTGAAAAGCAAGATTCTGCTCACTTAAGGCTAGCTGCCACTTTTCAATATTTCTATTTAAACCCTCACTTTTAGCAGCAGACTCATTTATTAATGAATCATGCATAACTTTTAACTCATTTATGAGATTGCTATTATGAGCTCTAATAATGCAATCCACTTCACCTATTTGGGCAACTGTGTCAGCTTGATTTGTTACAATAGTTTGTATGTTATTTTTTATATCTGACTGCTGCGATTCTATATTTGAAGCAATATTATTTATTAATGTCTGTGCCGCAAGCTGCTCTACTTGAATTAATTTAAACCCATCAGCGGCATTAATATTCTGAGCTCTAACAAAGCTATCTACCTCACGTATTTGAGTCAATATGTCGACTTGACTTTTCTCTACAACTTTTATATTGCTTTTTAGGTCTAGCTGCTTCTGCTCGGCAATTGAAGCAATATCATTGATTAATGTTTGCGTCGCAACTTGCGCTAATTGCACCGCTATTAAACCGTCAGTAAGATTGGCTTTTACATTTGTTACAAGTTGGTTTGTATTACTTGACTCATTACCTATTTCCAACAACACATCCGTTTTAATTTTCGTCAGGTTGTTTCTAAGATCAAACTCATTAATTTTATTATTAACGTCAACTGCCAATATTTTTATTGAAGCTGCAGCCTCAATAAAAACACTATTATTGCCTTTAATACTTGAGTCAATGGTCTCCGTAATACTTTCTAAAATATCCGACTTACTTGCACCCAATACAATATAGTCCATTCTATTTGCATAGGTTATCTCAGTTAATTTTGCATATGATTGAATTTCATTTTTGATACGCAGCAAAGACTCCACTGCAAGCTGCGAATGCTTAGCAATAGCAGATATACATAGGTCAATCTTAAAATGAATTTTTTTATTTTTAATTAAACCAAAAATGTCATCGCTGATATTTAAGTACAATTGCGGATCATTATTAAGTGAGGCAATATATAGGCCATCCTGACTGGGAAAGTCAATTGTACTAACTAATTGCACCCCAACTGAGCTAATCCAGGGGATTGGCGCGGAATTATCACCCGCATTCCATTTCCATACTATTTCATTTATGTCATCAATGAGCTCAATATCATAAAGCTGGATAAAACAAGGAGTATCGGCGATATCTAATCTTAGAGATGTCAAAGCCCCATTAGCTTTTGGTGCCACTAAAATTATATTTGTTCTACCTTGCCCTATTATATAGGTTGTTGCTATTGAATTTTCTTCGGCGAAACTCAGTCCTTTAGCATCCTTAATACCCTGATATATTTTTACCTCTACACTAGAAGTATTAAATTCAAATGGGGACGCTAATTGTTGATTCAGTTCATTAAGCTTATGCCTTGAAGCAAGAATTTCGTTATTTTTTCCATTCACATCTTTTGATAGCTGATCAATCAAACCAAAACTATAGTTCAACTGCAACATACATGATTTTGACAACTCAAATATTGAATTAAAATTTTGGGGATCAGGTAAGTTTTCAATTGCTGCGCTAGCCTGAAGCAAACGAAAAAAATCTACCACAATACTCGGGCAATCTGGATCATTTTGTAAATTTGACAGATCAAACTGCGAATGACGGAGACTGCAATCTATAAAATCTGAAACGAAAATATCAGCTTTTGTCTGATCAAAATTTAAAGATAACTCTGCTGCCAAATAAATTAAATGATCTAGCGGTTTTGATATAAAGTTATCATAGTCAACAATTGTGAATTTTTCATTTTCAATGGGAAAAATACTGGAGATATTATAACTAAGCCATAGCAAATAACTTTTGTAAGGTTCAAACCCATTCCGTTTGGCTAGGGATTTAACTACACTCAATGGGTGCCTTACGCAAAGAATATATTCCACATTGCAGTTAAGCTTCGCAAAAACAATTTTCCAAAATATGAGTAACTTTGACACTCTTGGATCTTTAAAACCAAAGGTATTAGTTTGTTCAAGATTCTTTTGGAGTAAATTACAGCCTTTTTCAACAAAACCACTGACTTCAAGCTGTTGCAGATTTTCTGCTGATATAAAAGATAAGCTATCCCAATCCTGACTAATTGTAGTCAATAATTCCATATTGAATTTATGAATCTCTTGGTCTTCAAAAAAACCTTTGGGATTGTCTTCTGCCGGCGGTAAAAAATTATTTCCGATTTGAACGCCCAAGGATTCTAAAGCGCTCATTACCGTACTGGTACCACTTCGATGCATACCTAGTACAACAATAATTTTTTTAGTTTTTAATGCATCTGATGACATTTATAGATTGCCTTTTATGCCAGCGAACATTTGGTATCAAAATTTATAATGCCTGTTGCAATATTATCGCTCACCGGCAGAACCCTAAACATAGCTACATCAATTAAACGATGTAAATAGGTATCTATTCCATTAATCTCGCCAGAAACTCCGGCATTTAAGAAATACACTCCAGGATTGAGGGCACATGTAAATGAAAAGATGACTTTATAATTAGAGCCGCCAACAATACTATTCGATATCTTTTGAGCAGTATTAACAGAAACACCACCGCCAAGCTCTACCCCAGAGATTGTTTTAATTAGCATTCCAAACTGCACTCTGGAAACACTTTGGCTAAACTCTACTTCGTATATATATTCATAGGTTTTGCCGGAGACCAAGTTGTTAACTTGACCTACTCCAGGTAAATTAATGAAGGCATTCGAGATTACTGCGCCTTGTTGAATATATTCAAGGGTACTGGTCGGAAGTAAATTTCTGTCAAAAGATTCGATTACAGCATCTTTATGTACTTGATCTATTTGTTGAATGGCCTCTATACCAATTTCCAGATTTAATTCATCTATTTTAGCATTTTTTAGGTTATGGCGAATTAAGCTTTTCTCATGCGCGGGGGCATATAATAATTTTTGATACGAAGCCACTACATATTTAGGCTTACCGACCAATATCTGTTCACCTGAATCAATAAGTATTGCCCTATCGCATAACTCTACTATTGTTCCCCCGGAATGGGATACAAATAAAATAGTTGCTCCTTTACTTTTAATTTCTTCAATTTTTGAAAAGCATTTTCTTTGAAATAACTCATCACCTACGGATAATGCTTCATCTACCACTAGAATGTCAGGATCTACATTAATGGCAACAGCAAATGCCAAGCGTATTCCCATACCACTTGAATAAGTTTTAAGTGGTTGATTAATGAAATCACCAATATCTGCAAAATTTAAAATGTCATTGTATTTGTTATCAATTTCAATTTTAGATAATCCTAAAAGGGCACCATTCAAATAAACATTTTCCTTCCCGGTAAACTCAGGATTAAATCCTGAGCCCAGTTCAAGCAATGCAGCGATTCGACCATTAGTCACAACACTCCCTAACGTAGCATTTAAAATTCCGCAGATAATTTGTAGAAGGGTTGATTTACCAGATCCATTTTTCCCAACTATACCTACGGTTTCACCCTTTTTTATCTCGATATTAATATCTTTTAATGCCCAAAACTCTTGAAAGTAACTCTTTGTATTCAATCCTACTAGCTTTTGTAATCTTGGGAAAAGTGACTGCTTAAGTCTATCCTCAGGTTTTTCATATATTTGAAAGCATTTTGAGAGGCCACTCACTTTTATCGCCCAATCATTAGAGGACATCTGCGAATCCTCCTCGGGTTTTTTGAAACCACCAATAACCCGATGACATAACCATTATTCCGACTAAATATGCCTTCCCTAAGGCATACCAATCTGGCATTACGTGAAACAATAGAATATTACGAGTCTCTTCAATAAATAATGTTAATGGATTAAGCATTAATAGATAGCGATATTGCTCTGGAATAGCACTTACGGGAAAAAATATGGGCGATAAAAACATTAATATGGTAACTATCACGGTAGTAATTTGACCAATATCTCTCAGATAAACACCTAATGATGCTAAGAACCAAGAAATACCTACTGTAATGATAATTAAGGGCATGAGCACAATAGGTAGAAATATTGCCATACTTGAAATCGGACCGATAAAAATTAATTGCACAGCAATTAAAATAACCAGACTAATTATGAAATGAAAAAGAGCAGCACCCAAGGTAACCCAAGTAAGAATTTCTAAAGGAAAAATTACCTTTTTGACAAAATTTGAATTACTTATAATTAATGAAGGGGAGCGATTTATACATTCTGCAAATAAACCATGAATTATCATTCCAGCAAAAATTATTACTGCAAAATTAACTTTATTCGATACAACTCCCGCTTGCCACTTCGCTTGAAAAACAACAGAAAATACAAAGGTATATACTGCCAACATGATTACCGGATTGAAAAAAGACCAAGCTAAACCCAGTAGCGAACCCCTATACCTTCCAACGACTTCTCTTTTAGTTAATTCATAAATCAAATTTTTATTCTTCCAAAAACTGAAAAACACAGCCCACGGAAGTGACGAAGTCGAGGTATTTACATTCATTCAAACATTATTCCATCAGTAAATGATTTTGCATTGGCATCTTTTACCGCCAATTGAATTTCAACATCCAACGGAGGCCAATTAATACCTATTGTTGAATCATTCCAAATAATACTGCCCTCGCTGCCAGGCGCGTAATAATTCGTGGTTTTATATAAGAACTCTGCAGTTTCACTTAGAGTTAAAAAACCATGAGCAAAACCTTCGGGTACCCATAGCTGCCGATTGTTTGTGGCAGACAAAATGACACCAACCCACTTCCCAAATGTGGGGGACGATTTCCTAATATCTACTGCCACATCAAAAACTTCACCTTGCGTCACTCGCACCAACTTTCCCTGCGCCATCGGCGGCAATTGATAGTGAAGGCCGCGCAGTACACCTTTTTGTGATTTCGAGTGATTATCTTGCACGAACTCTCGTTTTAACCCAGTAGCCTCTGCAAATATTTTTTGGCTGAAGCTTTCAAAGAAAAATCCGCGATTATCACCAAACAATTTCGGTTCAAATATTTTTACATCGGGAATTTCAGTATCAATAACATTCATAGTTTTTCTCATCAAACTTAGATTTAAATAGCTCTAATAGATTTTTTGTATTTATTTAGATTGTTCTGCAATCTTTAACAGGTATTGGCCATAGCCCGTTTTCGCTAACGCCTTACCTTGCAAAACCAGATGATCTTTTGAGATCCAACCATGACTAAAAGCAATCTCTTCCAAACAGGCCACTTTCAAACCCTGACGATGCTCGATGGTCTGCACAAAATGCCCCGCTTCCAACAGGCTGTCATGGGTGCCCGTATCCAACCAGGCATGACCACGCCCGAGCAATTCAACATTCAAATCACCACGCTCAAGATAAGCGTTATTGACGCACGTAATTTCCAGCTCTCCGCGCGATGACGGTTTGATATTTTTAGCAATCTCGACC
Source organism: Gammaproteobacteria bacterium (assembly GCA_025362015.1). GTDB lineage: Bacteria > Pseudomonadota > Gammaproteobacteria > Pseudomonadales > Cellvibrionaceae > Cellvibrio. The sequence continues at coordinate 7,206 of JANYIO010000062.1, forward strand.
ACATCATTATCGTAAAAATAAAGTCCCGTCACGGCATAATGCGATTTCGGTGTGGCAGGTTTTTCTTCTATGGAAATAGCACGCATCTGCGCATCAAATTCCACCACACCAAAACGCTCGGGATCCATCACGTGATAACCAAATACCGTGGCGCCACTGTTGCGCTTGGCGGAGTCCTGCAACTTTTGCGTTAAGCCATAACCATGGAAAATGTTATCACCCAACACTAAACACACAGAATCAGTGCCAATAAATTTTTCACCGATAATAAATGCCTGCGCCGGACCATCAGGACTAGGCTGTACCGCATAATTTAATCTGATACCAAATTGCGATCCATCACCCAGAAGCCGATGAAAGCTGTCAGCATCCTCCGGGGTGGTAATGATCAAAATATCTTGTATGCCTGCCAACATTAATATCGACAAGGGGTAATAAATCATGGGCTTGTCGTAGATGGGTAGCAACTGTTTTGAGACACCTTTGGTAATGGGGTGCAACCGCGTGCCGCTACCCCCCGCCAAAACAATACCTTTCATAAAAAATCCAATTATTAATGAGTGCCCAGACGCTCGCGTTGATAACTGCCATCCTGAACACGCTGTGCCCAGTTTGCATTCTCTAAATACCACACCACCGTTTTGCGAATACCCGACTCAAACGTT
>JANYIO010000106.1 GCA_025362015.1 Gammaproteobacteria bacterium
CAGCACACCCGAATTATCACATTGGAAAGTCAAAAAAGATGGTGGTGATTTTGATCAGTTTGCGGGAGCAACAATTACACCGCGTGCCGTGGTTAATCAAATTCGTCGCGTATTGGAATTTGTTGACTCCCACCGCGATGAGTTGTTTAAGAAAAATTCAGTAAATACTATTCAGAAATCATCACCATGAATAATCCTGTTAATGAAACCAATGTTTATCAAGATATTTGCCAAAAAGGTTTGTGGAAAAATAACCCAGCCTTAGTACAAGTATTAGGATTGTGTCCCCTGCTCGCCGTCAGCGCATCGGTAGTCAATGCGTTAGGTTTAGGCTTGGCGACCTTGATGGTACTCACTGCATCGAACACAGCAGTGTCACTCATTCGCAACCAGATTAGCGATACAATTCGCCTACCTGCATTTGTAATGATTATTGCCTCACTGGTAAGTTGCATAGAATTAATGATGAAAGCTTACACCTACGAGTTGTATAAAATTCTTGGAATTTTTATTCCGCTGATTGTTACCAACTGCGCGGTGTTAGGCCGCGCCGAAGCTTTTGCTAGCAAAAATAAAGTACTCCCCGCCGCACTTGACGGTTTTATGATGGGCTTAGGTTTTACACTGGTGTTGGTTTGTGTTGGTGCGATTCGTGAAATTTTAGGCACGGGTATGATATTTAACAACATGCAATTATTGTTGGGTGATATGGCAGCGCATTGGAAAATAAATGTACTCGGCGATAATTACCCCGGTGTAATACTTGCACTCTTACCACCGGGTGCGTTTATTGTTGTTGGATTTTTAATGGCCGCCAAAAACTTTATTGATAATTATTTAAAAGAAAAAGCAACTGCAAAAAATGCAGCCCAATTAATTATTAGCGGCGGCAAGCGCGTGCGCACTACAGGGCATATTGCTTAATTTTTAAGGCGAGCAAGGCTCCCTAGTAAATATCTTCACCGGTGGGCAAGCTACGCTTTACCCACGCTACTCTTCAGCATTATTCAGACAACACTCGAGGCGCACCATGTTTGAACAAGCTCAACTCTTAACCTTTTTTGATGTTCATATAGCTCCCTGGGCATTAAAAATTGGCATTGCGATCATTGTATTTTTAGCTGGCCAACTTATCGCCAATTTTTTTAGTCGTTTTATCGGCAAACTACTCGCTCACACCAAGCTCGACAAAATTTTAGTGAATTTTTTGCAGTCGTTAATGCGCGCATTAATACTAGTGATGGTATTGGTTGCCGCGCTTGACCAGCTGGGCGTTAACACCAACTCTCTAATTGCCATGCTCGGGGCCGCTGGCATTGCCATTGGCCTAGCATTGCAAAGCTCTTTGCAAAATTTTGCTGCGGGTTTTATGTTATTAATTTTTCGCCCTTTTAAGGCTGGGGACTTTGTTGAAACCGCTGGCACTTCAGGTATTATTGACAGTATCAGTATTTTTTCCACGCGTTTGTATACTGCCGATAACAAAGAAGTGATCATCCCAAACGGCGCAATTTATAGTAGCAACATTGTCAATTACTCATCGCGTAAAACCCGTCGTGTGGATATGACTTTTTCGGTAAGTTATAGCGATGATATTCGCCTTGCAAAAAGTATTATTTTAAAAGTCATTGCAGATGAAACACGTGTATTAACAGACCCGGCACCGGAAGTTGCGGTAGGAGAACTGGCCCCGAGCAGCGTCAATTTTGTAGTGCGCCCATGGGTGAAGGCTGAGGATTATTGGCCCGTACGTTTTGCGCTGAATGAAAAAATAAAATTAGCATTTGATGAGCAAAAAATTACAATACCCTATCCACATATGGATGTGAATGTTAAAAATATTCAATAGAACTCAACGAAAAGCCATTTTTCCTGCTCCAAAGGGTGAATCTGTATATTTGGAAAAAATCCCACCTTTGATACTTAAGCCATTATAATTGATAGTTTTTAACTGCCAATACCGATACCCGGTAAATCGAAATTGAACCGATATTATTGTGAACAAAACCAGGTGATTACGATATGAAGTTGGGATTTTTTCCCAAATATACAGATTCACCCATAGTACACGCATCTAACGAGTTAGGTCACTGACCCAACTCTTTCCAGCTCTACTCGAGAATCTCACAAAGGTAGCGTCCCGACTCCGTCACTCGTTGCGACGGCTTACGTTTTTCTGCACTTTGTATAAGTTCCCCGAGCTGAAGTTCATCGACATAATTTCCAGCAATCAACCGCTCAAGAATTGCTTCTCTTGGGGGAGCACCATCAAAATGGCCTATCGCAATAAGGAAAGCGTGGTCTACGATATTCAACCTACTACTGTACCGTTTATTATTTAACGCCGCTAATAGTAGGGTCGTACCACATGCCAATTTTCTTGGCGATTCAGTTAGTTTAGTTTTATTTTATAAAGAATTTAATCGCTATAAAAAATAACTGCAAAAAAAAATCAAATTGGAATTATTAGTTGTCTAATGTTATGTGCAAAAAGCACATTAACGTAACTTTAACTTAAATGAGGATTTCAAAATGACTCAGAATCAAGGTGGTAAAGGCTTTGCTAAAGATCCTGAACGCGCTTCAGAAGCTGGAAAAAAAGGCGGCAGCGCAAGTGGTGGTAACTTTAAAAATGACCCTGAGCGTGCCTCAGAAGCAGGGAAGAAAGGCGGAGAAAATAGCCATGGTGGCGGACGTAAGTCTGAATAATCTCCCAGGCGGAAATGGAATTCCGCCGAAACTTCAAACCAATAAATATCTGCAGTTTGAAAAATTTATTTTTCCCTAAATTCACAAATTTCCCCCAGATTACATTTTTGCAAGACTCAATGTGAGCATATTTATTTAAGCTTTAGCTTTTATGTTCGCATGTTGCTATGGAGCTTCTTCTCTACAAGTTGATATAAATAACAATATCCACACAATCTTATTTAATAGTTAATTATTCGACAACAAGCGAAACATAAATCTTATTATTTCGAAGAAATCGATGCTATGCCTTCATCAAAATGGTGAAATTATTCAGATAGGCTTCAATTAGTGAAATTTCCTTTAAAACAAAAATACTGTCTATGAAGACGAAAAGACAAAATTAAATTGGCATGTAAATTTTTGTTAATGGATATGCGAATCACTGAGGTCGTGACGCCATGACCATTTTTTAATCCGTTTTGGTGTCTTATCGCACAGATGTCTTTATATGTCACCACTAATATTTTGTCCGTATAGGTTACATCGTACCCATCATTATTAACGAATAAATTCGTAGGAGTTATGTAAGTGGAGTGAAAAGTTCAAACAAGCGAACCAGAGCGCACTTGTATGGTTAAAGAATTCTCTGACTATATAGCATGGACAGATGTTCGGGAGGAAGGGAGTAAATTTGTCGGGCTGATTGAATATCAGCGTAAAATACCGGGTTCTATGGTAAATATCCTGTGGGTAATGGCGCCCAATATAACGCAATTCTTTGATGCTGAGAAAGCGGCTATTCGTATGTTAAGCCATATTCGCGATATTAATACTCAGGGCCGAATTATTTACAGTGACGGCGTAACGCTTTGATTGAGCATGAAGTGAATGTGCAGTTGAATATCCTGCCATCGAGCGACGCGTAATCCAACAACGATTTAGTCTTACAATAAATAAAAAAAAGCATCCATCGTATAGATGGATGCTTTTTCGCATTGTAACGCTCTCTTAATGCTGAAGATCTGTATAAGGCGTAGTTTCGTATAAATTATGAATATCGCTGATCCATGTTTCATCCGCCATATTCGGCCAGCCATCTTTATCAAAGCCTGGCGCATTTTCGAGACGAGGCTTGCTCACATTTAAAATAAAACGTTTATTTTCAGGATCTAGCGTCAATGCACTCCAAGGTACCGCAAAAAGTTTTTCCCCCAGAGAAAGAACGCCGCCAAATGATAAAACCGCATAGGTAATTTTACCGCTAGCAATATCTATCCATTAAATGAAAAAAATTATCTTTACCTACGCGCCGGTTTGCTCTTTGCAAATTCTCGCTATGAAGCGGATGCGCAAGTAGATTTCGCCAAGCGATCCAACAGCGGCCGCGATGGTTTTGCGGGCATTGGTTACGGCTATGAAATAAATGATTACTGGGGTGTGCGCTTAAGTTGGGAAAATTATCGTGTGGAAGGTGAAAACATTGGCCTTCTGGGTTTAGGTGTGCAATATAAATTCCACCATCATAAAGCTGATGTTGCTATAGCCCCTAAAATTGTTGCAACAACGACATCAGCTGAAATAAAAATACCAGCAGTTGTTGTAGACCCCTGTGCAGAACCTGTTTCCGCGCAAGAAAAATGTACACTACCATTAATCGAACCTTTATCTATTACATTGGCCGTGCAATTCGATACTAACAGTGATCTAGTAAAAGATATTTATCTTGCCGAGATTGGCAAGCTTGCAGATTTTATGAAGCTGCATAGCAATACTAAAGTGGCCATTGAAGGTCACACCGATGATCGTGGCAACGACCAACTCAATAAAAATTTATCACAACGTCGTGCTCACTCAGTGAGCACTATTTTAATTGAAAAATTAGGCATCGAAACTGACAGAGTAGCTTTTGCAGGTTACGGTGAAGAACGTCCGATTGCGGATAACACAACCGAGCAAGGCCGAGCACAAAATCGTCGTGTGATGGCATTAATTAGCGCACAGAAATAAACTATTAAAATTTGCATTACCTATATCCGAGTAATGCAAATTTATTGTATAACCGAAAAAATACCTTATTCTGCCTTGCCAATGCTATATCGGAAAGCTGGTATCGATAACTTTTACAAGCACTCGGTCACTCTTATCAATAAGTACGTGCGAGCTACAATTCATACAGGGATCAAAACTTTGAATAGTGCGCTGGATATCAATACCACTAAAATCTTCTGCATTATTAAAACGGCTTTCGATAATAGGCGTATTCAGCAACGCTTTCTCCAGCGGGCCTAATTCATCATTACGGGTACGAGTGCCAACATTCACCCGGGAGGGAATGGCTATTTGATAGTTATCAATAACCTGATCTTTGATAACGGCCCAATGCGCTAAAAATCCACGGCTCGCGCCCCATAATCCTACGCCTAATTGCTGGCCAGCTTTATCATTTTTTAGCTGTACAAAAGTTTGTGTATTACCTGAGCGGATCAATTGCTTGGCGATGCAAATATTTTCTTGTGTTACGGAAAGATTAAACGCCAGTGCATAAGCTCGCGCGCGATTACGCTCAAAAGTATTCCAGGTTTTAGGTACTGCCCAGTGCATTTTTACATCCGCCGCATTAGTAACAGGTAGTAAAAAGTCCAGCCCAAAGCCTGTAGCAAAAAGATAATTACTTTTCGGTAGTTGTTGCGCTACCGCAGTGAGATAAAGCCGCGCATAAGCACCAACTTCAAAGCCCTCCCCCCTCCAGGTTAAACTCGAACCCCAGCTATAAGCATGGGCATTGAGCGTACGCGAAATTTGCGTTTTTTTATTCCACGGGTGATATTCACTAATACGATTGCCATTGGGATCCTGCGTGATAATATTTTCAGGTGTTAGCGATGCGCGTGCTTGATAGGAATAATCTAAAAATTCTTCCATGCCAGCATTCAGTTGACTTAATTGCGTGCAAGCTAATTTGCCATTGATAATTGCCGCTGGAGTCGACCAGCGTTTTCGCCCCCAGGTATCGCAGGTTTCATAGCGCCCATCATAATAATCCGGGTGATCCCACTGCCCAAAATCCAACATGGATGCAGCGCTTTTACCGAGGTCTTCATAGCGTGGGTTGGCATCCAACATAAAGTTAAATATGTCATCCCACAGCGCCGCAGTTTTTTGACTATAAATTGTAAAGGGTTGCAGAATAGTTTCAAATTGCGTTAGCTTTTCTGGGTCAACGCTAATAGTGACACCACCGGGAATTATCGATTCTGAATGCGGATATTTTCCACCCAGTAAAGCATAAGCCTGGCGCGCAAGCGAAACCATTGTTAAAGCTTCTTTATAAAGTTTTCCTTCACCTTTATTAAGATCCACCATGATATCGCTAATGCGTTTATAGCCATGTAAATGTGAAAACTGACTGCTGACTTGTTGCGCTTTTATCCATATTTCCGGATTGGTTTTTTCAATAATCTGTTGTGAATAATCTGGCCCGGCCAACACAAACAAGTGCATACAATTATCATTTAGATATTGGCAACTCAGTAAGAGATTCCGCAACACTATTCCCAGTGGTGGCGGTTTCAATCCCAGAGCCATTTCTAAACAAAGCGCAGATGCAGTCGCATGTACACCACCACAAATTCCCGACGCGGTTGAACTCACCAAGCCAACCTGTTTTAAATCGCGACCAGGAAGCAAAGATTCATAGCCTTTAAAAAGTGTGGCCATGGCGGCAACTTCAAGTACTTTTTTGTTTTCAAGATCTATTCGACAATGTACGGCAAGGCCGCCACCCAAAAGACTTAAAGGGTCAGCTGGCTTAGTAAGGCTGGCTTTATTTTTTTCTTTGATCAGCAACATTAGTTCAGGACTTAAGCACGAACTTGGTGATTTTTTTGTAGTTTGTATTTGTATGGCCGTGTAGATAGGTATAGTAATTTCTTCGTCTAATTCGAGTTCCATGTCCTACTCCGATAATTTAAGTGCTTTGATGCTAGTTATATTTTTTGACGCAAGTTATATGCTTTGATACACGAATTATATGTTTTGAATTAAGAGCTCAGTGAGCTGCTCTTTGCGCTGCTGAAAACATTGTTCGGTATCATCGTTCCACTTTGGATTACCCAGATAACGTGAAATAATATTTTTTTGCTGCTGCCAAATTTGCTGCTGTTCTTTTATACTTTTAGTTTGACCAGAAGCGCTGTAAAAATGCCGGGTGCCATCATTAAACACACGTCGCGTACAAATAATTTGTGGGTAAAGCAGCCCCTTGAATTGGCTGAAAAATCTAAACTCCAGATCCCAGTCCTCGTCCAAACGCAGCGCCTCATCAAAAGGATTACTGCCAAGCAGCAGTAAAGCAGTTTTTCTAAACGTCATACCACTGGTACAACACACCGGCCCCAATTGCATAATTTTTATAGACCAATCGAAAAAACGCGGCTGCTGTTGGTTAAATAATATTTCTCGTTGCGCAAAAGTATCTTTTGAACGCAATTTATTCTCAACAAAGGTACTGGCATTACCCGCCAACATATCAGCTTCAGGAAAACGCTCTAGTAATAGAAGCTCTGTTTGAATTTTATTTTCCAGCCAAATATCGTCAGAATCTAAAAAAGCAATTAACTCACCTTTTGCTTCGCGGATACCGCGATTGCGTGCAGCAGCAGGCCCCTGATTAGATTGACGGAAATAGCGTACTTGGGAATAAAGCGCTTGCGGATATCGTTGCGTAATCATTTCCGCAGTGCCGTCCCGCGAACCATCATCAATGACTATAATTTCAAGCGCGTGAAAATTTTGTTGTAACACGCTGTCGATGGCTTCTGCTAATAATTTACAGCGGTTGTAACTGGGAATAATGACTGAATAAATCACAATGACATATACCTGGAAAATTTCACATGGTCGGCCGCAGATTCAGGTTGAATTTTTAAGCTGCGTTCGCCTGTTTTATATTGCTGCAAATAGTCAGCATTGAGCTGTTGGATAGATTTGCGTAATGGCGATTTAAAATTCGTGTCAGGATGCGCAGTTAAAGAATTTTCATGCGTGCGGCGCAAATATAAAAATTGTTCGATAGTGCAAGGTTTGAAACCTGCAGTTTGAATGCGATTTAAAAAATCTGTATCCGCACTACAGCGCCAGGCGCGAAATCCACCCAGGCGTTGCCAAACTTCGCGCTTAATAACAAATTGTCCTTCAGCTGCACGACGATTTAAACCATTTGCAGGATGATAAAATTCATGCGCCATAACATGAGAGGTTGCTTGTAAGTTGACATCAGTATAGATGCTCCATGACATAGCCATATCTACATCTGGCCCAATGCTGAGAATGTGCGCCCTTAAATAATCGGGCTGCATTACATCGTCAGCATCAAAGCGACAAATTAATTCGCCTGTGGCATAAGCCATTAGTGTATTGAAAGTAATATAGGTGCCATGGTTTTTTTGCAAATAAACAATACCGAGATCGGGGTAGCTTATTGTCTCTGTTGCTTTCAAGGTATCGTCACAGCCATCAATGCCGAGCAGTACTTGCATTTTCCAGCCATTCGGTAGCTGTTGCGAAAATACAGAATTCAAACAATCTTGTACATATTCTTGCGCTTGATAGGCTGCAATTAAAATAGAAATAGTTTTCATGCTTCGACTAATTCCATTTGTAATTCTGTTTCTAAATTGCGCTTAAGAAAGCTGCGCGCACCTTGACACAAAAAATTCACTGCATCAGACGTTTGTTGTTTTACTCCTGCATAAGGCGTGAGATTTAAATCAATGATGTAATGGGCACCCGTATTCTGGGCTGAATCAAAAGTATTCTGGATTGGATCAAAGGCATCGTGGACTATATCAAGGCAAAAATAAGCCAGAGGATAATGTGTAATAAAAGTTTTAATAGTTTCCTGCAGGTCAATAGCCAACTCAGTTTTCTCAGTAAGGATTTGGTGCTTGCTGAGCATAATATTGATATCTTTCGGGTGTTCAGTCAGCTTCTTAATTAATGCCTCACTGTGAGCCTTAACAATCACGATGGAATCGCCAAAACCATAGACACGAAAAAAACTATTTTCAGAATTTTCAATATAGTTTTCAATAACAACACTAGAATTAAACCAAAGCTCAGGATCAATATCGCAGCGTTTTATCACATAGTAATTATCCCAACCTGTTATTAAAGACGGTTTTTGTGGAAGTAATTTCTCATGCAACTCTTGCGGCAAGCGCAACTCTATCTCACCACCCCAGTTAAGGTTGGATTTAATAAATAGCAACTGATTAGCCTGACCATATTTTTCAGCTTTAGCAGATCGCAGTCCCGCTTGTTGTAGCAACTGGTGCAAGTTTCGTTTACTGATATCTTCAACTTCCAAATTTAACACCAGAATATTACGTGCTTGCAGCGCGCGAATAAGTTGTAACCGTTTAGCGGGATAAACTCCCGCATTGGTTAAATTCACTTGAAATAAAACCGCGCGAATATTGGGCGTGAGATGCTGCTCAAGATTTGATATTTCATCATCATAGTGTGCGTCGATATGGCAATAATCAGCTGCAAGATGGCTGATTAAAAAGCCATCCCAGGCTTGCCACTGATAAATCAAAATATTATCCAGTAAACAGCTATCCGATAAATAACTATCAAACTTGCTCATCTCTTACCCCGTAAAAAAGCTGCTAAGAAAACTTTTATGATTAGCCAAGTTTGATCATCTGGCTGCCACCCTGACGACCATCTGCAGATAAGCGACAAATGTAAACTCCCTGCCCTAAAGGATTGCCTTCATTATCACAGCCATTCCACACAATAGTCTGGCGGCCCTGCCCTTGAACCTTGTCATGTACAAGTGTTTTGACATAAAACGCAAACTGATTCCACAAACCCACAAATACATTTTCCGTATCATCAGGCAATTGATAACTAATTTCTAAAGTGCCATCGGCTTGTTTTTTATATTCCAACGCAAAATCATGCTGTGGAAATAAAATTTTATTGTCTGTTTGGGAGAACGCACTTTTATCAATTTTTTCGCCGCTGCGAGCAGGTTCCAAACGCCGTTGCTTAACCTTTGCAAAAGCAGCTTTTTTAACATGGCCACCAAACTGTAATTTATAAACTTGTTGGCCAGAACAATAGCCAGCAGTAACCGGGTTGCCAATAAAACGATAACGGTTAATACGTAAACGCTGATCACTATTCGAATCTTGCGGAATATTATCTTGCCTTACCCAGGTAAGCCCACCGTCTTCCGTGTAAGAGTTAAATAAGCCGGCAAAATTATCGCCCCAGCCGCCAACCCAACCTTGAGTTTCATTGATAAAGCCAATGCCCTCCAGATCGACATTAATGATGGTGCCAAGGCTGTCTTGCACATTGTGACGAACCCATGTTTCGCCACCGTCCGTCGTTTTCAAAATAGCGGCACTGGCAAAATTTTCCAAACTAATAAAACCAAATTTCTGATTAATAAATTGAATTTTCCAGCCCCATTCACCGCACAAGAATCCAGCAGTATTAGCGGCCATATTTTGCCAGGTTTTACCACCATCCAGAGTTCGCAACACCACCGGTTGTAAGTTGCGCGTAACGAATCAAGCGCGGGGCAGGATAAGCTTTATTATCGATGGGACATTGGTCCTGAATTTTTCCGCCGACTACAAAACCTTTGTTTTCGTCGACAAAATAAATATCAATTAAATTATCGGCATGGGCACTCATATCAATTAATTGCCAACTCGCACCGCCATTAGTCGTTTTAATAATGCCCGGTCCGGGCAGGCCTGGATCATTGGTGCCCGCACCATAAGCAACCTGCTCATTCACTGCATAAAATCCACAAATACCCGCAGGCGACGCTTTGGGTAAATTCAAGACCGGGTGCCAGGTTTCACCACCATCTTTAGTATGATGCAATAAGGTATTGAGATAGTTATCAGGATTTTTTACACCATCGTCACCCAACCCTGTCACAGAACCAAACCAGCCAACTTTCTCGCTGCCCCAACCCATACAACGTAAATAGGGCTTACCTTTTGAGCTTGGGCAAAGATAAAATTTTGGGTGCCAGCAATCACCACCATCCGTTGTTTTACAAACATAGCCGCTGGAATTAACAAGCCACCCATGCTGTTCATTAAAAAACCAAATATCATCTGTACGCGAGCTGGCAATTGGAGAATTTTCTAACACTTCCCAAGATAATTTCGTGGCAGGAAATGCAGATTTTTTTGGCAATGTCGGTGTGGTGGTTTTAGTCATGACAGGTTTTCCTTATGGCGGCAGTTTATTTTTTATCAGGCGCAAAAGCTGATTTCTTTTCGACAGCAAAAGCTGATTTTTTAGTAGCAGCAAAAGCCGATTTTTTAACCGGGGTAGCGGTTGCAGCAAAAGCCGATTTTTTAGCAAACGCTGATTTTTTAACAACAGGCTGAGTACCATCACTAAGCACAAAGCTCCATAACTGGTTATCGCTGGTAGGTGAGTTTTGTGGATAACTGATAACTTGTGTGCCAGGTGCAGTGTTAGAACCGGTAATATCCAGCACGAAACTATTTAACAGACTAACAATATAGAAATATCCCTCAACACTGCTTTCAACAATTTGCCAAATTTGATTATTAGACGCTGGCGAATTTATCGGGTAATTAATAATGGGAGTTACAGGTGCAGTATTTGAGCCCTTAATATCCAACACAAAATTATTTAATTTAGTTTGGATATAGTATTGGCTTTGGCCACCAGACCGGTCTTTAGGGCCAGTTGGCACACGCTGCCATAATTGACTAGGAGCGCCCGTTTGTGGGTTACTCACAATAGGTGTTACAGCAGCAGTATTTGCGCCCTGAACATCCAACACATAGCCGTTAAGTTTACTGGTAATAAAAAAATAATCAGACATAGTTTTTTCCTTCTTAGTTTATGAATTACTGTTTTTGTTTATGGGTCACTGTTTTTTATGGCGAAATGGTCACGTTCATCATCATGCCTTGATCTTCATGGTCAAGATTATGGCAATGCAGTACAAATTCACCGTCAAAATCGTCATAGCGCGACAACACAGTGAGCGCATTTTTTTCGCTCTTATTATCAGTACCGGAAACTAACAAAGTATCTTTCCAATAACTGAATCCATTTTTATCGATAAGTTGAAACGGATTAACGTGAATATGAAATGGATGACTTGCAGTAGAAGTTTGTTTTTCGCCAACCCATAGTTTCCAGGTATTGCTGTCATTAAGTTTTAGGTGTTTAGTCAGCGTATTGGGATACACACCGTCGTTTACGGTTTTATTAGTTCCGCCAGAGTCATTGGCGACGTTAGCAAACCAAACTCTTTCTTTTGTCAATTGCTCGCTGCAATCGTTGAAAAATCTTATTTTTGCAGCAACACCTTGCACATGAGTGGTATCGCAAATAAAGGGATAGGGATTATGAAATATGTCTGACGGCGGCATTTTCATAGCCGTAAGTGTATTTTTCTGAATAATAATTTTTGCAATTTGTTTGCTTGGTTCTGCTTCACCCATCAAACTATTAGCTGCCTTACTAACATCATCGACCAAAAATAATTCACAAGGATATTGTTCTTTACATTCGGGAAACTGTAATAACACATCACTGCGATAGCCTGGCTGCAGTAAAATATTTTTCTGGATCTGCGCACCATTGGTGGTAATACCATCGCGCGCAAATTCATGTAAATTCAGTTTCACGCCATCGGCTTGCACAACTGCAATATTGATAGATTCACTAATACCCGCATCAATAAGCCGCCAACGATTAATATCACCCGCCATAACGGTAATAATAGGTAAACACTGACCATTGATAGAAGTAGTAATATTTTCACCACCACTTGCTTTTCCACACAACGGAGTATTATTTGCGTCGGTAGACAACTGTTGCAGAATCATTACCTTGTCTTTACTTCCTGCAATGTCATAGTCTTTAGCTAGGGTTTTATCCAACGCACCTTTTAAAATAATGGCACCCGCCATGCCCTGCTTAAGTTGTGATGCAGTTGAACCATGTAAATGCGCATGCAACCAATGAGTACCGGGCGGATGATTATTGGGAATTTCATAATCATATTTAACCGTTTGTGTTGCAGGCGATATCGCCAGAAATACAAAATCAGATTGAACTTGCGCGGGATCAAGAGAACCCTTAGGTGAAACATGAAGACCATGAACATGCAGATTGGTGCATTGACTTACATCTTTACCATGATGACCGCAATCATAAGTTTTATTGCTATCGCCTAATTTATTCGTGAATTCAATCGTTAATTTTGGCGGGGGAAGCTGTGAGTCCACATCAAGAATATAGCTAGGCCCAACCGCACGCTTATCAAAGCCGGCATTGCTATCAAGATAAGACTGCAAGGAAATAATTTTTCCGTTAACACATTTATCGCTAAGCTTTGCACTGAGCTGGGTGTTAATTCGCAAATCTTTTGCAGTCAATGTGGGTGGATCCATAAGTTCCTGATATAAACCCGTGCCCGAGCAATCTATAGGAATCTCTTTGGCTAACGGCGTTACTGTCGCCAACGCAATTGCTGGTCGAGTTGTTGCTTGTATATCATTTGGCTGATTGATATGTTCACAACCACTCAGCAAAAAAAAAGGTATAACCAGTAAATAGGTATAAAACGTAAAAGCAGATCTATTCATTTTGTTTTTCTCATCATATTTTTAAAAGATATTTAGGCTGTTTCTTTTGTAGCATTGGCTAGCTGCTGGTCTTTCATCAATAAGTGCGCCGCTGCAACTTGCCACTCCGGCGATTCAATATGGCCATACCATGCAGCACTCGGGGCATTACCATAAATTACATTTTTTACTTTTATCCAAATCTGATTGCCCCAGTCATAGTGCCAATAGAGAATGGGATCATTTAAAAAATCTTCACTTCGCAACGCCCAATCCATTAAACGCCTATTCCATAAACGCTCGTCGTCCGCTTTGATCAAACCTTGTTGCAATTGCCGCTCAAAATAATCTGTGCTGCTCACAGCAATAATTTCTTCAAATTTAGAACCCATGTTTAACCATTGGCCAGTGTTGCGTTGGCGCAGAATGACATCAATAGACGAGCCCGTAATGTGAATAGGAAAAGTGCGTGCATCCAACGGATTAAAAATTCGCGGATCGCGCACATACCCCAATGCGTACTGACGCAAATCTTCATCACTGGCATTAGGATTTTCTTCGCGACCACGGGCATAAAAAAAATCCCACAAACCATGCTGGCATTCAATGGATCTATAAGCATCGAGTATTAATAATTCAGCATTAAAAGGTTTTAACAATCGATTCGATTTTTCTAATTTTTCAGCAATGGATTTTCTTAACCAACCTTCCTGATGACTGCCCCGAATGGGCTTTCCGTAAGGGGCATTGCTGCCATCGGTAATCGCATGCCAGGACAAAAAAGGTAAATCATAATCCTGCAAATTAACTAAGGGCTCAGCAAACAATGGCGATTGCTTGTCCACTGGAATCTGACTATGGGGCAGACGTATTTTACTGAGATCCACCAAGGGAATTTGATAGTTAATATCGTACATATTGCAGCTCATTTTTATGCAATAAAAAGGTTTATGAGATGGAAAGACTATGACTGGAAGTTGCCAATAGATTCATCTTATCTGAGAATAGTGAATTGCTATAGCGCCCCTCTTTCTCTGCCAGAAAGTAAATTATCTCGCGCATTTTTTGATTAAGCGACGTGACCAAATAATAAAAATCATTAAATTCTTCATTAAATAAACGCGCTATGCAGCGAGCAGTGTGCTGGGTTTTTTCATCGCCCAAAATTTTTCCGTAGCTATCAAGATCGTTTATTTGGCTGCTATTAATATGATATTCAATTTCTGGATGATCCTGTGCCAGCTTTTCATCAACATTCAATATATACAACCAATAGCAGGCTTTGACTTGCAACTGATCAAACATCTGTTGCATAAAACGCTGCTGGGTTCCCGTCACATTAATATCATTGATAATCATGACAGACTGATTTTTGAAATAGGATTTGAGTCGATCCGCATTAGGTATCTGCACTCGTTGTCGCTCAGCAATGCGTTGTTGCAAATTGTTCTTACTGTAATCGTGATAACTTTTAAATTCTTCCTGACTAGCAATGACGATTTGCTGTTGGCTTAACCGTGGCTCAATCAGGGAAACCGAAAAATTTTGTTGTTGCAATAGTTTATGTACTTGACGAGCCAATAAATTAGCGGCAGCGGGCAACTGATAATAAGCTGGTGCAGTTATCACCCAATTATTATTTTTATATGCACTTTCATCGTCGCTATTTTGCAAAATGTCGGCAGCCATCACACACAATTGCTGACTGAAAAAATCTATTTGTTGCTGCTGACCAAGTTTCATCGCTGGATAATTTCGATAAAGTGGTTTATCGAGAGCCAAGGGTAACGATTGAATCTCTTCCAACACATATTTATTTTCCGCTTGCTGTTGATTCAATTCATCACCTATAAGTACAAGCCATATTTGTATTTATTTTTTAACTACTTACTAATTAGAAATTACTAAAGAATAGTGTTTGATTCGAAACCGTATGAGGCATGGATGCCGATTCGAGCCTATAGGGACATATTTACGGCGTGTTTCGAATTGAACACTATTCTTTAATGACGCATAGTTACTATCGAGCTCTTTGTTTCTATCCAGCTCTTTGTTTCTATCCAGCTCTTTATGAAGAAGTGCGCAGCATCCCTACTGCACCAAATAGTTTTAAAGACCGAAGTTGGAGCTGTTAATCATTTTGGTATTGTGTGCGGCTTGTTGGCTTGCAGTTAAACTACTGGCCGGCACCGAATCAAGTTCTTTACCTTTACCACCAACACCGTTAGCAAGAAAACTGAAATCGCGCCCAAGTTGTTCCGCTACACCATGGCAACCCTGACACCCGCCCATACTGTATTTAGGTGCAGGAACTGGCTGGCCTTCCTGAACATTGAGAGAAACATTGTTATAGGTAGTCGGTGGAGTACCGGTATTAAGTTTTGGATCAGGATAAACACAATTTGAACTACCCTTCACACCGCGACAATTAACAAAATAGAGTTGGCTTGGATCTGCAATACCTGCCACTGGCACACCGCCATTGAGAAGAATTCCGCTGAATAATTGAATGCCTGGTTGACTACTTTCCACAACTATATTGGCTAAATAAAAATTACTTGTCGTGGTGTCGCTGGTAGATACAGCTTGCACACCTTTAAGACGATAATTTCCCCAGACGTTTGTTTTATCGATGCTTTGCACCAAAGCGTTAACCTGATTATTTACATCATTCACTTCGCTAATAATGTCATTAGGCTCTACCACAGTCGTGAAATTTTGCGAGATAGCACCAGCAGCAGGAAGCGTGTAAGTCGTTAATTTATTTTTCTGTGGAGGCTGACCTTGCGCATTAATGGAGTAAGCACCATTGGCGGTAACGGTGTGCGGCTCCTGATTAGGTGATTGATAAGACAGGTTGTTATAAGTCGTTTTGTAGGCTGGATCTGTAATCGCGTTGGTGTTATTGCGAGTTACCGCATTCACATGTTCGAACGAGGTAAAAATAAATTGTTGATAATTCGCCGTCTTCTGAATGATATGAATAGCAATCAGTGCAAAGGTATCTGTG
Organism: Gammaproteobacteria bacterium; assembly: GCA_025362015.1. Taxonomy (GTDB): domain Bacteria; phylum Pseudomonadota; class Gammaproteobacteria; order Pseudomonadales; family Cellvibrionaceae; genus Cellvibrio. The sequence goes on from JANYIO010000106.1 coordinate 16,351, forward strand.
TAGGGAGTAGGGACACCTGAAGCATCGGTAATATAATAAGTTGCGCTGGCTTGATGATATTTACTAGGATCAGAATTTTTGATATCCCTGACTCTGCGCCAAGCGGTTTTAACTTCAATCACATTATTGGGAAAATCCCATGATTTATTTGCAGCAGGAGCAGTACGGCTCGGGTCCAATGCGTAGTTTGTTTCTATTTGATTCACTTTAACCATAAATAAAACCGGAAAATTAGGCGCATAGGAATTTTGGTAATACAAAAAGTTTTGGCTAATTTGATTGGTCTCGTCCAAATAAACATAATTTTGATTTTGCAAAGTAAGAGGCACATTAGCGCCCGCTGCATTTGCATAAAAGGTGTTATAGACAGGCACTTGATTAATGGGTGATGCCGGTTTAGTTGTGGTGTAATAAGGAAAAGCTTCCGTGCGGTGATAGAAGCTTTCAAACACTAATGGGTTATCTACACCAGGACTTGCACCGGTATTAATAAAATTATTTTTCCCATCACCTACTGCTCGCCCTGTACCAGAACTTAGTGATGCGGTGGTCTGCTGCGTCGCGGCAATAAATAAACGCCAGGCATAGTTAGCAAACTGAGTTTGATTGGCACCGCTGACTAAATCGGAAGGAAAGGTCGTGACGGGCACCGTCAAATCCGTTTTGGTAATTGCGCCACCATTATCAGCAGCAGCCAAACCCAGCTGAGATAGACTAGCGCTCAGTAAAAAAATGCAGACAAAACTTAATGTTTTATTGTAGTTCATGTTTTTTCTCTCTATCAATTGAAAGGATTGTTTACACACGGCGATCAAACAGCAACTGCGCCCTCGGCGATGTTATTCGGAGCAACCTTGTTCCAAATATGATTAGTCGGTATTTCACCTATCGCTAAAGGTGGTAAATATTTAACGGAAAAATTTTCACTCAGGGGTGCTACCCAAATTCGCGCAGAAAGATTTACTTTATATAATTCAAATAATTTATCGTCGCTCTCGCGAGTTTCGCTATAAACACGGCGATCAATTAATTCATAAAATTCCCTTGGCACAAAATCATCGCGCAATAAAACATGGGCAGTTTGCTGGCCATCACTAACCCACCATTCAAATTTCATTTCACTGTTGCAGCGGCTAACACAGTTATCATTTTGCATGACGGTTAAACGCCCTTTATTAGTACAATGGGTCACGAAATTTAAAGAATCCAAAACTCCCGGCCCGGGATGGCCGCTCACCACGGTTAAATGTTCTCGACTCCATAGTTTGTCTTTAGAGAGTGCGATAGCCGCCATTTGCATAGCGCGATAACCAACCGCAGTACCCCACCACAAAGAACGCTGGTGTTCGGCGGTTGCATTTTGATAATCAAGCGTTACCACCTGGTCGTTATCGACAATACGAATTAATAAACCTTCTGTAGGAATATGTTCAGTTGGAGAAAAAGAGTTCATTGTTTTTTTCCTTGATCTGTAAAAAATAGCTATATTAAAAATAGCTGTGTTAAAAATATGTCTGTTAAATATTCATCTATTAATATTTTTTGTTTTAACAAATTCGCGGCAATTGCTCGCCCACTAACATATCGACAATACGTTTTCCGCCAAAACTGGTTTGCATATGCACACGACCAGCTCGGCCATTTTCCAACACCTGACCTATATCCGCCGCATCATGTCCCAGTGGGTGCGCGCACATTGCAGCAAGCGCAGCCTCAACTTCATTGGCAGGTACGACAGCAACTAACTTACCTTCATTGGCGAGGTACAAAGGATCTAAACCGAGAATTTCGCAGAAGCCTTTTACTTCTGTACGAATAGGTGTGCTCGTTTCCTGAATTTCAATTGCACATTTCGATGCATCCGCAATTTCGTTTAATACGGAAGCAATGCCACCTCGTGTTGCATCGCGAATAAATCGAGTGTTTGGTGCAGCCTTGAGCAGTGTTTGAATAAGATCATGTAGCGGCGCACAATCACTTTGTATCTGCGTCGATAAATTCATTTCGCCACGTGCATCCAAAATGGCGGCGCCGTGATCACCGAGAAAACCGTTCACTAAAATATGATCATTGGCTTGGGCTTTATGAACACCAAGCTGGTAATTTTTATGAATCACACCAATGCCGGTGGTATTAATAAATATTTTGTCGCAGCTACCGCGTTCGACTACTTTGGTATCGCCGGTAACAATAAATACTCCGGCCGCTTTTGCTGTATCTGCCATTGATTGCACAATTTTGCGCAGGGTGGTGACTTCCATGCCCTCTTCAATAATCATTGCGCAAGTTAAATACAAGGGAATTGCACCACCGACAGCAAGATCATTTACTGTGCCGCAAATAGCCAACTTACCTATATCACCACCCGGGAAAAATATAGGGTCTATCACATAGGAATCCGTTGTCATTGCCAATCGGTCACCATGTTTGGCTAGATCAGTGAGTAAAAAACGCGCCTGATCTTCAAGAGTATTCAATGCAGAATTACTAAATGCATCGATAAAAACATCGTCGATCAAATCGCGCATAGCTTTACCGCCACCGCCGTGGGCGAGCGTGATAATGCTACTCACTAATTTTCCATGACGACTACGCAAGTCTATTGGTTCAATACTAGCTTCTACATCAAGAATATTTTCTGCTAAGTTCATAGGCTCACCTCTTCAACTACATCATTTATTTGAATCGCATCAATACGGTCGCCACCATAAAGATAATAAGCGGCGCATGCACCTTCACTGGAAACCATCAATGCACCTACGGGAGTTTCTGGCGTACAGGCTTTGCCGAATACTTTGCACTGCCAGGGTTTTATTGCGCCCTTTAACACTTCACCACACTGGCAAGATTTCGGATCAGCAATGGTGACATTCGCAATCGCAAATTTTTTCTCCGCGTCAAATGCCGCGTAATCCTGCTTTAATTGCACGCCGGAATGATCGATAGAACCGAGACCGCGCCATTCAAAAAATTGGCGCAACTCAAACACTTTGCTAATGGCATCCAAGGCCATTTTGTTTCCATACTCAGGAACAATACGGTTGTATTGATTTTCAATTCGCGCTTCGCCCGTTTGCAATTGTTTCAACACCATCCATAAAGATTGCAAAATATCCAAAGGCTCAAACCCCGCAACTACCACCGGGCGATGATAATTTTTGGCAATAAATTCGTAAGGCTGATTGCCAATAACCATGCTCACATGGCCCGGACCAAGAAAACCGTCAAGCTGTAAATCTGGCGAATCCAGTACTGCTTTAATGGTGGGAATAATGGTGATGTGGTTGCAAAATAGTGAAAAGTTTTTAAGGCCATCGGCTTCTGCCTTTAACACCGTGAACGCCGTGCTTGGCATAGTTGTTTCAAAACCAAGACCAAAAAATACAACTTCCTTATCGGGATTTTTTTTCGCAATACTCAATGCATCCAGCGGCGAATAAACCATGCGCACATCTGCACCATTTGCGCGCGCTTCCATTAAACTTTTTTTCGAACCTGGCACCCGGATGGCATCGCCAAACGTAGTAAAAATAACGTTTTCTTGTTCTGCAATAAACACACAATCATCAACCCGGCCGCGCGGTAAAACACAGACAGGGCAACCCGGCCCATGAATTAATTCGATGCTTGGCGGCAACATATTTTCAATGCCATAACGAAAAATGGAATGTGTATGGCCGCCGCAAACCTCCATAATAAAAACCGGGCGGTTTAATTTTTCTGCCAATCCATCAGCGATCTGATTAATCTCTTTTAGTAAGGCTTTAGCTTTTATGGGGTCGCGAAATTCGTCAACATATTTCATCTTCGGCTCCTGTATTTTTATTAGCTGTAGTCGCGGAAGAACCACGATCGTCGGCCAGTAAGGTATGCACTAAATCCCATAACACATGGTAAATAGCAACGTGACATTCCTGCACACGATGAATGCTATCCGAGTTAACAATAAGGCAATGATCCAACCCGGCTTTTGCCATTTCCCCACCATTGCCACCAGTAAGTGCAATAGTCACTGCACCTATTTTTTTTGCTTGAGCAAAGGCTTTCAACAAATTTTCTGAATTACCGCTGGTAGAAATACCAATAAGTGCATCATTTTTTTTCACCAAAGTGGCTACTTGTCGGGCGTACACCTGGTGATAACCGACATCATTAGCAATGGCTGTCATGACAGTTTTATCGCAACTTAAATCATAGGCTGGTAGCGCTGGCCTACCGGTAGTCACAGGGTGCAAAAATTCAACCGCAATATGCGAAGCATCCGAACTTGAACCACCATTGCCCATACTAAAAAGCTGACCCTGGTTTTTATACATAGTGGCAATGGCATTAGCACAATCCACAATGGCTTGATTATTATTTGCAAAAAAATCGCTAATAATTAATTTGTGCTGCAGAATTTTTTGTTCAATTGAATCCAGTAATGCCTGGTTCATACTCGCAACATCCGATTTTTTATTCGTTAAAAAAGGATAAAGCGCATTTAAACTGGAGTTGTTTTCAGTTTTATTCATTACGATTCCCCTTCTTGCATGGCTGCGAGCTCTTCTTGCATATTGCCCAACTCAATTAATACTGCGAGTGTTGCCTGCGCCTCGGCTTCGTTAATCACACTCATCGCAAAACCAACGTGAACCAATACCCAACTATTAATATGTTGATGTAGATCCTGCCCTACTTCAGCAATGCAGCTGAGATTAACCGCACGCTGAATACCTCCCACATCTACTATGCCCAGCTGTTGTTCAACATCACTAATGCTGACAATTTTTCCCGGGATACCTAAACACATATGTTTTCCTCTGCTTTTTTTATATTGGTTAACGGATGATTTGATGATTCAGTAATAATTCTGGCAGCGGCAATAACGGCCTGCCCTAATGCGATACCGCCATCATTTGCTGGCACGAAGGAATGGGTTAAACAATTTAATTTTCGTTCTTTTATCGCTTGCTCAAGGCCTTGCAAAAGAATGGCATTTTGCATACAGCCGCCGGAAAGAACGACATCGTTGAATTGAAATTTTTCACTCAGAAGATCAAGCATATTGATAATGCCATCGATTAAACCGGCATGAAAACGTGTGGCAATAATGGCTGAAGATTCGCCTTGCTGAATATCAGTCAGCAGGTCTGGCCAAATATTGCTGGCATTTAGTTCGAGCAGACTATTGGCTTCGGAATTCATCGCCGATTGCGATGAAGCATTTAACTCTGACGCACTTAACTCTGATGACTCAGCAATAGTAAATTTATAGGGCTTGCTCACCTGCTTACTCAACACCGCATCCACGTCCGCCAATAATTCAAGCTCTATCGCAGCTTGCCCTTCAAATTGCACCTGATCTGCACTCAGCCCCAAGGCTCCGGCAACCGCATCAAATAATCGCCCTGCAGAACTTGCGATGGGGCAATTCATGTTATTAACCAGCATGGCTTGCAAAGTGGCCAGAGGCTTCTCGCTGAAAAATTTTGCCAGCTCGGTATTACCATATTGAATTGAAAAATCATCCCAACTCATGCTGGTAAGTATTTGCGCAAACGTGTTGCGCCATGGCTGTTTAACTGCTCGCGCAGCGCCAGGCATGGTTACCGGTTTTAAACGCGCAACACGCTGAAACCCGCAATAATCAGCCAATAAAAATTCACCACCCCAGAGGGTTCCATCATCACCAAAACCTAAACCGTCCAGAGCAATACCAAGCACGGCGGGATGCGAAAGTGAAATATTATTTTCCGCCATTGCACTCGCAATATGCGCGTGATGATGTTGAACCTCTATAGCCCTTAATTGCTTTTCGGTAGCATCGCTTTTGGCCAGTTTGCTCGAGAGATATTCGGGATGCATATCGAAAGCGAGATAGCGCGGCTCAAATTCGAACAGCGTTTTATAAAGAGCAATATTATTTTCATAATCGTTGAGCGTATTGATATTTTCGAGATCGCCTTGATGCTGGGATAAAATAGCGGTGCCTTGTTTCACTAAACAGAAAGTAGATTTTAATTCGGCGCCATAAGCTAATATTTTATCCGCTTGTGCAAAACCATCCGGCAATTGCAGGGATCGGGGTGCATAACCACGGGCGCGACGGATTACGCGGACACGACCGGAAATAACACGCACAACTGAATCATCAATTCGATTCGCAATATCGCGATCATGATAAACAATGAGATCAGCAATAGTGCTGAGCTTTTCCAGAGCTTCGTTATTATCGATAATTTGCGGTTCGCCAGAAAAATTGCCGCTGGTCATAACGAGAGGTTTAGCAAATTTTTTGCAGATTAAATGATGCAAAGGCGTGGAAGGCAACATAAACCCTAACAGGTTACTGCCGGGTGCTATGGAGCGAGACAGTTTTCGCGCATTGTGGGACTGGCGCGAATTTTCTTTTAAAAAACTATTCTCTTGCAATAAGACGATAGGTGCTTCCACACTCTGTAATAAAGTTTGTTCCTTGTCAGACACCTGACAATATTGTTTTATACAGCTGAGATCATGGCACATAAGTGCAAACGGTTTGCCATAGCGTTTTTTACGCATGCGCAACAAATTAACAGTTTCATGATTGCTCGCATCACAACACAATTGAAAGCCGCCTAAACCTTTTATCGCAATTATTTTTCCAGCATTTAATGCCTGATTGATATGCTGCAACTTTTGATAAATATGTTCTTCATTATTATCGCGAGTCGTTGTTGGAAAAAAATTACCATCGCTATATAAGAATAACCCGGGGCCGCATTGATGACAGGCGATGGGCTGGGCATGGAAGCGACGATCCAGTGGGTTCGAATATTCTTTCAAACAATCTTCACAGAAAGGAAATTTCGCCATAGTCGTATTGCTGCGATCATAGGGAATGCCCTGCACAATAGATAATCGCGGCCCACAATGTGTGCAGTTGGTAAAAGGATATAAATAACGCCTCTCTTTAGGATTCAATATTTCATTCAGGCAGGCGGTGCAACTGGCAGCATCGGCAGCAATTTCAGTATGCCCTTCGCTTTTGCCGATATGGCTGGATGGGCGAATAGTAAAATCGTGATATTGCCAGCTCTCCGCACCCGCATCAGAATCTTTAACAAGGGACGCCTCAATGGAATCTATTTTCGCCAGCGGTGGCGCTTCCGCTTTTAAGCGGTGTAGAAATTGCTGAATATTTTTTTGAATACCCGATAAGCGCATCAGTACACCATCCGTATCATTAGACACTTCACCGATTAATTGGCACTCTATTGCTAAACGATAAACCGTGGGGCGAAACCCCACACCTTGCACCGTTCCTCGCACACGAATTTCATGATTTTCTAAGGCTGACAAGATATTTAGTCCTTAAAAAGGTTGGTGAAAAATTCCGATTACGAGTTTATTAGGCATGCAAACCGACATTTATTCTGTCGCATAAAATTGCTAGTTTACAAAGATATTTCCGTAATTTTTTATATCAACATTCCGTATGTTTTAAATAAAAAAATAGTTTATTTTTTTACATGATCTAGAAAATAATTTTTTCAATAACTCTGGTAACGAGTTGTAGCGAGATTTTTATAATTAATTACAAGCAGCAACGTTACTCCAGAGGCTGCGGGAAAAACATTACGAAACATTACGGACTGATAATGTAAATTAATATTTTTATGTGTCGCAGAAATCATCAAAAATTAAAAAAACCACGAAAACCGAATAAAAATTTAATCATTTTAAAATTAATTATTAGTGAAGAAATTTGTTACTAACGACACCGCCCTGCGAATAAATCCTGTTACATTGCAATAGCATGATTTATATACCCACACCTTTTTGCGGAATGTTCATTATTGTTAATCTGTATTGATCGAATAAGGGGATCTGGTATAAAAGTCTGAGTTGCTGCGAGTCGCACTGCATGGCGCGCAAATGACTTTATGCTTAAGTAAGTTTGTTAGCGCACAGACTTACGAATGCGCGACGGCTTAGGCTCTTGGTTTAATACAGAAGGAACCCAATATCATGAACTCTCCTGTAAAAGCCTACCTAATTGGGGGCGGTATAGGCTCTCTCGCCGCAGCGGCCTTCATGATCCGCGACGGCGGTTTGCACGGAAAAGATATCACCATTCTTGAAAGTGGATTATTGATGGGCGGCAGTTTGGATGGCGCAGGTGACGCTGAACGTGGCTACTCATTGCGCGGTGGGCGCATGCTCACCACCGACAACTATGAATGCACGTGGGATTTATTTAAATCAATTCCCTCCCTCGAAAACGATGGCAAATCAGTATTTGAAGAGACCGAAGATTTCAATCATCGCCATCAATCCTATTCGATGGCTCGCCTAGTCGACAAACTCAGGGCAAAAGTAGACGTAACCTCGATGGGCTTTTCCATGCAACACCGCAAGGAATTATTGAAGCTCAGCAATGCGGAGGAAAAAGATTTAGGTGCCAGCTGCATTACCGATTGGTTTTCTTCCAGCTTTTTCACCACCGAGTTCTGGTTTATGTGGGCCACTACTTTTGCCTTTCAGCCATGGCACAGCGCAGTGGAATTCAAACGTTATATGCATCGCTTTATGCTGGAATTTACGCACATTGAAACACTTGCCGGAGTCAAACGTACTATCTACAACCAATATGATTCGCTAGTGCTGCCCTTGAAAATCTGGCTTGAGGATAATGGGGTACGCATGGTGAATGCCTGTAAGGTAACCGGGCTGGATCACACGCTGGTCGACGATAAATTCACAGTTACCAATATCCACTGCCTGCGTCAGGACACGATTGAAGTAATAGCAGTCAATGAGGGCGACCTGGTATTTTTGCAAAATGGCTCTATGACGGATGCCTCAAGCCTTGGCTCAATGACCAGCGCCCCGGAAAAACTCACCAAAGCTGACAGCAACGGCTGGAACCTGTGGGAAACCCTGGCAGAAGGCAGACCCGAATTTGGTAACCCTACGGCGTTTACTAGCTGTATCGCACAATCCAGTTGGGAATCTTTTACTGTCACCTTGAAAGAGCCCACATTTTTTAACCTTATGCACCAGTTCAGTGGTAACGCAGCGGGCACCGGTGGCCTGGTTACCTTTAAAGACTCTAATTGGCTAATGTCAATTGTATTGGCGCATCAGCCACATTTTGTTAATCAACCGAAAGACGTGCAAGTATTCTGGGGCTATGCCCTGTTTCCAGACCGCATTGGCAATTTTGTTGCTAAACCTATGGAAGAGTGCAACGGCGCTGAAATTCTGCAAGAGCTATGCGGACACTTGCGTTTTGATTTGGACGTATTCAAAACTGCCAACTGTATTCCCTGTCGCATGCCTTATATCACCAGTATGTTTATGCCGCGCAACCACAGCGATCGACCACTGCCAGTACCAAAAGGTACGCGCAATTTTGCCTTTATCAGCCAGTTTGTGGAAATTGCCGATGATGTCGTATTTACCGTGGAATATTCGATACGTGCTGCACAAATAGCGGTGTACCAACTACTCGCGTTGGAACACAAGGTGCCCCCGGTTACACCTCACGACAAATCATTGCGAGTTCAGTTTGAAGCCTTAGTAAAAGCTTTTAGCTAAAAGTGGTTTCGAACTATGGAGGAGCGGAACTTATTCCTGCTTGCCGCTATTGATTATTCAGTATCACAACATTGAGGAACAACATCATGGAACAACTATCAGCCAAACGAACAGCGCCAGCGCCATTTTCACCCGAAAGGCGCGCCTTACCTACTTTTAATCTAACTGACGGCTTAGCTAGAAATACCTCGGTTAACCATAGAATTGTGCTTAATTCTCGTCCGGATGGTGCACCAACTGCAGCAAACTTTCGCATGGAAGAACTGGCCATTCCGGATATTTCTAACGGGCAAATACTGCTGCGCACACTCTATCTTTCACTTGACCCTTACATGCGTGGCCGCATGAGCGATGCTCCGTCTTACGCTCCACCCGTAGCAATAGGAGAAGTCATGGGCGGTAGTACGATTGCACGCGTACAAGCCTCACAACATCCCGAGTATGAGGTCGGAGATCTGGTGCTGAGTTACGGCGGCTGGCAGAAATTTGCGGTTTCTGATGGCAACGGGCTTACTAAACTTAACTCGCAAATACCCCACCCATCACTCTGTTTAGGGGTGCTCGGTATGCCTGGCTTTACCGCCTATATGGGCTTGCTTGATATTGGCAAGCCACGAGTGGGTGAAACTGTAGTGGTTGCTGCAGCCAGCGGTGCAGTTGGTTCAGCCGTAGGACAAATTGCCAAGCTTAACGGCTGTCGTGTGGTCGGCATTGCTGGCGGCCCAGAAAAGTGTCGTTATGTAACCGAAGAGCTGGGTTTTGATGCCTGTATTGATCACCAGAGTAGTGATTTACCAAAAAAACTGGCAGCGGCTTGTTTACATGGAATAGATATTTATTTTGAAAGTGTTGGCGGTGCAATTTTTGACGCAGTTTTGCCCTTACTCAATGTCCATGCCCGCATACCTTTGTGCGGCACAATCGCCAATTACAACAACACGACTAACTCGCCACTTAGCACAGACCATCTTGGGCTATTAACTCACACAGCATTAGCCAAGCGCATAAAACTTCAAGGCTTTATTATTTTCGACGACTATGGCCCCCGCTTTGGCGAGTTTTTTAGCCAAATGAGTGCATGGGTGAATGAAGGCAGAATCAAGTACCGCGAAGATATAGTTGATGGATTGGAAAATGCGCCCTTGGCGTTTATTGGTCTGCTGGAAGGTAAAAATTTCGGCAAATTAATAATTCGTGTCGCTGAGGAATAATCCTAAAATGCAACGATACAACCTAATACTGGTCGCAGTGATAAGTTTGGCAATGTTACTAGTTGCCGCTTGCAGTGAACCCACTACGCAACCAGTAAGCGCCGGAATGGGCGCAAACCCCAACCTGCCAGCGCCTCATCACACACTTATTCCAACAGTTAACATAGCGCCGGCAAAAGGCTGGCCAGCCAATACAACACCCGTTGGCCCATCTGGAACAAAAGTTGTCGCTTTCGCTAAAGGGCTGGATCACCCGCGCTGGATTTATGTGTTGCCCAATGGTGATGTCCTGGTGGCAGAAACCAATGCCCCCACCAGACCCGATGATCGCAAAGGCTTTAAAGGTTGGGTCATGGGCCTGGTGATGAAAAAAGCTGGCGCAGGCGTAGCCAGTGCCAATCGCATCACGCTCTTGCGCGACACTGATGGCGATGGCATAGCGGACATAAGGTCGCCATTTATGGAAAAGCTTAACTCACCTTTTGGCATGGCCTTGGTGGGCGACAATTTTTATGTAGCTAACACTGATGCCATAGAGCGTTTCACTTACCACAGTGGCGACCTGCAAATCACTGCCCCCGGTGTCCGACTTACCAGCTTGCCCGCTGGCACTATCAATCATCACTGGACGAAAAACATTATCGCCAGTAACGACGGTGCTCACATTTATGCCACAGTGGGCTCAAATAGCAACGTCGCTGAAAACGGGATAGCGGCGGAAGCAGAGCGCGCTGCCATTTGGGAAATAGATATCAATAGCGGTGCTCATCGTATTTTTGCCGGCGGCCTGCGCAATCCTAATGGTATGGCCTGGGAACCGACCAGTGGCACACTTTGGACAGTTGCGAATGAGCGCGACGAAATAGGCAACGATTTAGTACCTGACTATTTAACATCAGTGCGTGATGGAGGTTTTTATGGCTGGCCCTATAGCTATTATGGTCAGCATATTGATGCACGCGTAACACCACCACGTCCTGATTTAGTTGCCAAAGCAATTTCACCAGACTATGCATTGGGTGCACACACCGCCTCGCTTGGCCTCGTGTCAGCAGCCGGAAATAATCTACCCCCAAGCTTCGCTAACGGCATGTTCGTCGGTCAGCATGGCTCATGGAATCGCAATCCGCGCAGTGGTTACAAAGTTATTTTTATTTCATTCGTTAACGGTAAAGCAAGCGGCGCGCCCCTGGATGTGCTCACTGGCTTTCTTAATGACGAAGGTAACGCTTATGGCAGGCCTGTCGGTGTAGAACTCGATAAAACTGGCGCATTACTGGTGGCTGACGATGTCGGTAATATTATCTGGCGCCTTAGCGCAAATTAATTCAACACCATGAGCCCTAAACATGATTAGAAAAGCATAATTAGAAAAATTAGTTGCACAGTTTTTATAAATAGTTTTCATCAAAATTTTTGAGGAGAAAAATGACCGACGCGAGTTTTAGCATTGACAGCCACAATACGGAATGCACGTTACATATCAGTGGCGACTGGCACTTGGGTAAAACTCCCGAAGGCACTGCGATCTATACAAATATTCCTAACGACTGCAAAAAAATTACTATATCAACAACAGAGGTCGGCACCTGGGATTCCAGCCTGGCAATAGAGCTGTTGCAATTAGTGCGCTGGTGCGCTGATAAAAAAATTAATCTAAATACCTCCGCCGCTCCCGAGGGTATACAACAATTATTAAGCCTTGCCATTGCGGTTCCCAGTTATGAATCCAACACGAATGAAAACCCAAATGGTTTTGTAGAAAAACTTCATCAACGCATAGAAAATTTGGGCGGAGAAGTTCGCGCAACATTTATTTTTATTGGTGCAACTGCCTTGGCATTTCAGCAATGGTTACTCGGTAAAGCTAAAACACGGCGCAGCGATCTTTTATTTTTTATTGACCAGGCAGGCCCCAAAGCCTTGCCGATTGTCACCCTGATTAGCCTATCTGTAGGGATGATTCTCGCCTACTTAGGCTCAGTGCAATTGCGCCAATTAGGTGCGCAAGTCTATGTAGCAAATTTAGTTTCTATTGGCATGGTGCGCGAAATGGGCGCACTCATGACTGCAATTATTATTGCTGGTCGCACTGGCGCTGCCTATGCAGCGCAACTCGGCACTATGCAAGTCAATGAAGAAATTGATGCGCTTAAAACCATGGGCATTTCCAGCATGGAATTTTTAGTATTGCCACGCTTACTCGCATTAATTTTTATTATGCCCTTACTCTGCATTTACGCAGATCTTATCGGCATGGCGGGTGGTGCACTTATCGCATTAGGCATGGATGTAAGCTTCAATCAATATATTTTGCAAACGCAAGGCGCGGTAGATTGGGCAGATATTTTTATTGGTTTATTTAAAAGTATGATCTTTGGCATTTTAATTGCGACAGCCGGTTGTCAGGCGGGTTTAAATTGCGGGCGCAGCTCAACCGCTGTTGGTGTAGCCACTACTAATGCAGTAGTTAAAGCCATTGTCTATTTAGTGATGGCCGATGCCGCGTTCAATGTGCTGTTTGATAAGTTGGGAATTTAACCATGACAACTGCAGCCTATATTGCTAAAAACCCGAGTGCCGTAAAAGACGAACCATTTGTAGCCGTGCGCGATCTCACCATTAGTTATGGCGATAGAATTATCCAGCAAAATTTAAACTTCGATATCAAAAAGAACGATATATTTTTTATTATTGGCGGCAGTGGTTCAGGTAAAACCACCTTACTGAAAAGTATGATTGGCTTGCTACCGCCCATTCAAGGTGAAACACTTTATGGAGGCACTAATTTTTATAATGCCAATGACACTACCCAGCTGGAATTATTAAAAGGCTGGGGCATAACCTATCAATCAGGTGCGCTATTTTCCAGCATGTCAATTGCAGAAAATGTGGCCCTGCCCTTGCAGCTATATACCGATTTATCAGAAAAACAAATTGCGGAAACCGTTTCTTACAAATTAGCTTTAGTCGGCCTTTCCGGCTTTGAAACATTTTATCCCGCAGAATTAAGTGGTGGCATGCACAAACGTGCGGGCCTTGCTCGCGCCCTGGCGCTAGACCCAAAATTATTATTTTTTGATGAACCTTCCGCAGGCTTGGACCCTATCAGCTCATTACGCCTCGATCAATTAATTGTGCAAATTTGCCAAGCGTTAGATTCTACCGTGATCATTGTATCCCACGAATTGCCGAGCATCTTATCTATAGGCACTAATGGCGTTATTTTAGATGCGCAAGCTAAAACCATGCTCGATAGCGGTGACCCAAAACAAATGTTAATAAATAGTAAAGAGGAAAAAGTGCGTCAATTTTTAAATCGCGCAGAAAATACAACGACAAAGGCTATTAAAAACAATGAAGAGAAAAAAACATGACAAGTATTGAAAAGGCACCCACTAATTCTCCAAACAAAACCAATGCATCGTTTACGATAGGAGCATTTATTGTCGGAGCTATAGCGTTAGTATTTGTTGCGTTATTATTTTTTTCTGGTGGGCGTTTATTCACCCACAAAGAACGCGTAATAATGTATTTCGTTGGCTCTGTGCAAGGCTTACAAATAGGCGCACCGATTAAATTGAAAGGTGTGGTACTTGGCGAAGTTACCGACATTCAAATTAATTTTCAAAATGATGATAAATCCATCACTACCCCACAAACGATAATTACCGCCGTCACCGCAGAGCTAGTAATGAAACGTATTAACCGCCAGGGTGCTAATGCCAAAGGTGAGTTTTTTAATGAAGCTATTCAAAATGGATTGCGGGCACAACTTAATTTCCAAAGTTTTTTAACGGGACTTTTATATATTGAGTTAGATTTTTATCCCAAAACACCTGTAGTACTTTATCAACTACAAAATGAATATCGCGAGCTACCGACTATTGCGACTGAATTTGAAGAAATATCCAAAATTGTACAAGAAATAGATTTTAAAGGCCTAGTCAAAAATCTCGATCATCTAGCAACTCAAGCAACTGTCATTATAGACAGCGGCGTCATTGAAAAAACCCTGGGTGACTTTGCCCGCGCAGCAAACTCTGTTGAAACTACCGCAAACAGTGTAAATCAACTGGTTAAAAAACTTGATGGCACACGCATGCAAGCCGATACTTTTCTAAAGCAACTTAACACTAAAATGCCACAGGTTGCCGACGCAATGACTCACACCCTGGAAAAAATTAATCTGGCCGCAGGTTCAATTAATAACACCTTTTCTGAAGATGCACCTTTGCTTAACCAATTAAATATCACACTTGAAGATATGAGCCGTTCTGCACAAGCATTTCGCAATTTAAGCGAAACGTTGGAACAACAACCTGAATCACTGTTACGCGGCAAAAACTCAACCGTTAAGGAGAAGTAATCAATGAAAACCATAATAAAAACTAAAATAGAAACAGTAATACTACTAACGGTGATCTGTAGCATTTTATGTAGTTGCCAACACTCACCACAAAAAAATTATTATTATTTAAGCTCAACGCCTGTTGAACAAAAAGAATTCAAATCATCCGCTGAAAATATCACCAATGTTATTGGTATAGGTCCAATTGAGATTGCTGATTATTTAAATAGATCACAAATAGTTTATAACCAAACCGACAATACATTGAACATATCGGAAAATAACTACTGGGCGGAACCCTTAGACAAAGGCATAGCTCGCGTTATCGCACTCAATCTTACACAACAGAACAGCAATCGCAGCTTCACCAACTTTCCATGGCGTAGCGACACCAAGCCGCGTTACAGCATTCGTGTACAAGTGAACAGCTTGACACGCGCGGCTAACCAGGCAAGCATCTTCGCGACTTGGGAATTAATGGATAACGACACCAAAACAAACCTACAACGCCGTAATTTTATTCGCACGATACCCGTAGAGTCTAGCGCTAAAGATTTAGCTGAGGCTTACAGCAAATTGTTCGCGGAATTGGCAGGGGAAATAGATGGAGCTTTGCACAAGGTGCCTTGAATTTAAAAAGATACCTTAAATTTAAAAAGATACCTTAAATTTAAATTAGCGGGTTCACTTTATTAAACTTACTAAACCAAAACAAATAGGATCGCATCGTGTGCAACACCTGTCTTCACTTCAACGAGAGAACTTTAGCGATGCCATTGATGAGCGCGCTTTTATTGTAGGGTTTAACTATCCACGCTTTTATTTGCAGCTTAGCTGCTTGAGCTTTGAGCTCTGGGTTGGTTTGAGTGGTTAACATAAAAATAAGTGTATTGATGCCTTGCTCACGGATGTGGGAGCACATGGTAAGGCCATCCATTTTAGGCATATTGAGGTCGCTAATGATTAAGTCGATATTACCTTCGACTGCTAGTTTCAGCCCTTCTTCACCATTGACCGCTTCCAGCACTACATGTCCGGCTTGCACCAGATCCATTTTTAATTCTTCCCTAAAAGTCATTGAATCATCTACTAAAAGTATATTGGCCATGCTATCACTACACTCACTCATGTATTGTTAGATTCAATTTGGCACCTGAGTGCAAAAAAAATAAAACTCTTTAAACGTTTGTACAAATCACACATCGCCCTCGACGACTATGCGATTTCTACCAGTACGCTTTGCCTGATACAAATAATTGTCGGCTCGTTCAATCACAAGATCAATATTTTCCCCTTTGCCACAAGATGCCGCTCCACCACTAATGGTTATCGCAATCTCATCGCCAGAAGCAAGTTTCAAGCGGTAATTTGCAACATCTTCACGAATTCTTTCAGCAACAATTCGCGCCGAGGTCATATGACTCATATTCGAAGGTAATATAATAAGAAATTCTTCACCACCGTAGCGAATTGCAATATCAGTTTCGCGCACCCGCTTCAATATGATGCGACCAATTTCACTGATCACGCTATCACCCACCTTATGACCGTAGGTGTCGTTAATACTCTTGAAGTGATCAATATCCATCATTAACACTGCTAGCTCTTCAATACTGTCGCGATGAAAATTACCGATTAGACTTTTTACACTATCCTTCATAAAAAGACGAGTGTAAAGCCCCGATAAGGGGTCGCGAATTGCAGCTTCATAAACTGTCAGTATTTGCCGTTCCAACACTGATACACGTTCAATTTCCTTTTTAGCGTGCTCTGTCTCAGTCACATCTTCAATCAACAAGATAAAACCGTCGATCTTATTAACTTTCAAAATAGGTTGATAATTAATACTCAGCCACTTCGTTTGCGTCGTATGTGAATCTGCAATTGCAATTCTTTTAGGGAAGAATTTTTCAATGCTGTCATAGTGATTTTTGGTCTGACCAAAGCAACTGTCAAGATGAGTCAATCCTTCAATAATGAGCTTATCCTGACTATTTTCTGCCGCCTCAATCAGGGAGGAGAAGGTCACGCCAACCAGCTCATGACGGTCAAATAAAACCTCGCTAAATTGCGAAAGAACTTCTTTAATCTTGCCTTCCGAATCAATCATCAACATACCGAGTGGCAAGTTGGCAAAAATGTTTTTCAACTTCATTTCCGATTGGTATAACTCGGATAAATCTTTTCCGCTGATACTGATTAAATCACCTTCAGCACTTTTCTTGAGCCCTACCAGCGTTGCCTGCCAGAAGAACTGACGAGCACTTTTCTTTTTACCCGGTGGCGTTATCTCAAGCTCAAAATCAATTCGCTTATTGGGCTGCCCCCCGTTTTTCAAGAGCGCGAATTGTCGACGGAGAATGTCTGTATTTTCTGGACTAAACAAACTAGTAAATTCAAAACCCAGCACATCTTCCATGTTGCAACCAGAGAGCTTCGCAAACTCTTGATTGGCTCGGATAACGCGTAGATTCTGGTTCACCACCACCACCACACCCGGCATGTTATCCAACATGGTTTCAGTGTTATCGCTGGCGGTTTCCAGCAATGAAAGAACCTTATAACAGGCTAATAATTCGTTATTTTGACTCACAGAAACTCCAGCTCACCATCATCGTTATTAGAGGCTTGTTCTTCAACATACTGCAGGTTAGCAACCGCCGTTGGTTCCATTATTTCAATATAGGTGGTGCACACTAGAGAACCAAAGTCACCCTTGATTCGCCATGCCTGACCAAATTTTTTCAGGATGTCATTATTCGGCGTATAGTCTGAATATATCTCATAGAACCCGTGCATACTAAGGGGAATACACATACCTAGTGCTAAGTCATTCAACTGAAAAATTCGGCAAATTCGGCCACAAACCTGGTTCGTTAGCTCTTTCATGTAATCCAGGGTTTTGACAGCTGCAACCCGCTCATCCGTTGATTGATCGCGAAATTTTACCCGTCGCAATTGATCGCTTTCACTGTTATTAAAGTGGATTTTAAACAGCACTCTCATTTCTGCGCCGGAAATAACAATCAGGATCATCTGCCGCGAAACGACTTGCCCCAACTTAAAACTGTCATCCATTTCGACCAGTTCCAGCGCCTCGCAGCCTGAAAACTGGCGAGTCTGCACCAATGAAGCATTCCTAAAAATGCTACCGATTGCTGCCCCTATATTATCTACGCCAGCTGTTAACATGGTTTAATTTCACATTGCAGTAAAGGTAAAGGCATCGTCAGTCAGCCTTAAAGGCTGGTGTTTATAAATACTGGGTAATACTGAAATTGAGTATAGTAGCTGTCTGCAAAATGCACATAAAATTTATAGATATTCAGAAAAAGAATTATTGAGCCAAAAAATGAGCCCAGCACTGTTACATTGCTAGCAGTAGAATGGCAATGACATATCGATTGAAGAGCAATTAGCCGGAGACCTGCCAATGAAAGTCGCCATATTTAGCAGCAAAGCCTACGACCGAGAATATCTCACTCGCGCTAACTCGCCACAGACTTTTGCACAACATGAATTACTTTTTTTTGAAGCTCCACTAAATGTAAATACTGCTCTACTTGCACAAAACTGCACTGCGGTATGCTGCTTTGTAAATGACCATGTGGATGAAGCTGTATTACGAAAGCTAGCAACCTTAGGCGTGAAATTAGTTGCGTTACGTTGTGCTGGTTTTAATCAAGTGGATATAACAGCAGCAAAAAAAATCGGCATTACCGTCGCGCGCGTTGCGGAATATTCGCCGCATGCAGTGGCAGAACATACGCTTGGTTTGGTATTAATGCTCAATCGCAATTTACACCGTGCGCACAATCGAATTCGCGAAAATGATTATTCACTGAATGGGCTACTCGGTTTTGATTTAGTCAATAAAACTGTCGCTATCGTCGGCACCGGAAAAATTGGTCAAGTATTAGCGCAAATAATGATAGGTATAGGCTGCAAGGTTATTGCGCATGATATTGAGCCCAATATTGAACTCATTAGTAAGGGTGTACGCTATCTACCCCTCGCCGAACTTTGGCCACAAGCGGATATTATTTCACTACACTGCCCGCTCATACCTGAAACCTACCACCTCATTAACGCTAACATTATTTCGCAAATGAAAAATGGGGTGATGTTAATTAACACCGGGCGCGGTGGTTTGATTGATACATCTGCCGTTATTACCGCTCTGAAAGCCAAAAAAATTGGCTACCTGGGTTTAGATGTTTATGAAGAAGAAAGTGATTTATTTTTTGAAGATAACTCCAATAAACTATTACAAGATGATATTTTTGCGCGGCTACTCACTTTTCCCAATGTCGTTATTACGGGCCATCAGGCATTTTTTACGCGCGAGGCACTCTCCGCTATTAGTGAAATCACTATTGCGAATATCACGCACTTTGAACGCGGCGAATTGGATCAGGTTTGTATTGCCAACTAAACAAATAACTGAACTAAAATGCTGTAAAAATGACGTACACCGAAACCGGAATCATACGGGCGATGTTCTTCGGCAGGATAGCGTCGGTTTTACACAATTTTACAACGAATCCAAACATCTTCATCAAAACCATAAATAGCACACATCCTATGGTAACCGTCGGCAATCACGACTTTTCCGTGCTCTTGATCGCGCAACAAGAGTATTGGCGAAAATGACTCACCCTTCGCAATTTTATTGCGATTTTTTTCAACGCGAGCATTACTAATACCCAGTAAAGAAAGTTGCGATGCACGAAAAACATCTTTAGATTTAAATTGCGTGATTTCTGCAGCCCGCAGTTTAGAAATTATTTTAACAACTTTATGGTCATCAAACAAAAGCGTTAAATAAGATTGCGCTGCAATGTAGTTTCCTTCAGCAACTTCGTCAAACCACAAAATATCATTTTCATTATTCATACTTTTTCACCTTGGGTTTTCTCGCCCGTTTGCAAACGCCACAAAGCGGCATAACCGCCATTCAAAACAACAAGCTGTTCATGGGAACCACTTTCGACAATCTCACCGCCCTCCAACAAATAAATGCAATCTGCGTGACGCACTGTGGACAAGCGATGGGCAATCACGATGGTAGTGCGATTGCGGCTAACGACATCCAAACTGCGCTGAATAGCGGCTTCAGTTTCATTATCAACAGCGCTCGTGGCTTCATCCAAAATTAAAATGGGTGGATTTTTTAAAATTGCGCGTGCAAGTGCGAGACGTTGACGTTGTCCGCCAGAAAGCTTCTGACCGCGCTCGCCAATGCGAGTCGCAAAACCCAGGGGTAATTTTTGAATAAACTCAGTTGCCTCTGCGGCACGCGCCGCTTCAGCAATAGCTTCTTCACTGGCACCCACAACACCATACGCGATATTTTCAGCAATAGTACCATCTGTTAAAAAACTATCCTGCGCGACATAACCAATAGCACGACGTAAATCCTGCAAATTAATATCATCGATAACTTGATTATCCAACAAAATTTTTCCGCTTTGTGCAGAATAAAAACGCAACAACAGTTTCACCAATGTCGATTTGCCAGAACCCGTTGAACCGACAAACGCGACAGTTTTTCCAGCCTGTATATTGAACGACATATTTTTTATGGTTGGTGATTCAGCATAAGCAAAATTCACCTGATCAAAACGCAATTCTCCTTTTACGGAAGATATTGTTAAATGCGCGCCTTCGTAGCTAATGTTAATGGGAGTATTTAATAAATTCATTGCGCGATCAATCGCAGACATTGAACGTTGATACATATCCGCCACATCCGCTAGCGCCGTTAATGGCCACAATAAACGTTGCGTCAAAAATACTAATACCGAATAAGCACCCACAGCAAGTTCGCCATGCAATGTAAGCCAACCACCATAAACCAGAGTTGCAGTAAAGCCCGCCAGAATTGCCATGCGAATCACCGGTGTAATTGCAGCGCTAATGGCAATAGCCCGCGCGTTTGCATCGCGATAGGCATCGCTTGCTTGCGAAATATGTTGCGCTTCAACATTTTCCGTCGCGAAGGCTTTAATGGTAGCAAGCCCCAGTAAATTATTATTTAACAACGCACTGACATCACCCGCTGCTTCACGCACTTCTGCATAGCGCGGAGCAAGGCGTTTTTGAAACCAGAAAGCACCAAATAAAATTGCTGGCACGGGCAACAAAGAAATAACGGCTAACGATGGTTGTAATGCAAAGAAAACTGCACTTACCATAACAGAAGAACAAATCACTTGAATAATTTGATTTGCACCACCATTTAAAAATCGCTCCATTTGATTGATGTCCTCATTCAAAATTGACATCAAATTTCCAGTGCGTTGGTTTTCAAAATACGCCAAATCTAAGCGTTGCACATGGCTGTAAGTATCAACGCGTAAATCGTGTTGCAAATTTTGCGCGAGCTTACGCCATTTAAGCGCCAGCAAATATTCAAACCAGGATTCACCACCCCAGATCAACACATTGAGCACCCCCAGAAAAATCAACTGGTGCCATGTATCGGTAATGCCAACACCACCCAACACTTTTTTTGCTAAAAAACTTTTATCACCATTAACAACCACGTCAACAGCAATACCAATGAGTACCTCTGGCAAAATATCAAAAAATTTATTCAGCGTTGAGTAAAGCGCCGCTAAACGAAAATCACGTTGATAAATACTGGCGTAGCTGAATAATTTTTTTAAAGGGTGTATGGCTGGCATAATAAATACTATAAAGTTTAGTGGGATGAGCCTAAGAATATTACAAAAAGAATGCTGCAAAAACACTTTTATAACGCTTATGCAAAAAAAGCCAATTACACAACCATAAAAACCGAATGACGGAGTAATACGGAAGAATAAATGGCGAAATCACTTGGGCTACCCCTAGCGCAACACCTATGTGGGCTATCACACAGACCACCGTTACTGACATCATACATACTGAATATTCGTTCACGACATTGGAATGCCCTTATGAAAACGCTCTCAACAATTATGATTAGCTTCTTGTTAGCGATCACCTTAACTGCTTGTAATACTTACTCACCGCCCAACCGCCAAGTGCGCAGTGTGCACCATGCATCACGGCATTATGAGCAACTCGGCCGTGTTAGTGATATTGAAGTTATCACGCTAGAACGACGTAATTCTGGTGGTGGCGCTGTACTGGGTGCAATATTAGGTGGTGTAGTTGGCCACCAAATGGGCAGCGGACGTGGTCGCGATGTTGCAACAGGTGTTGGTGCAATTGGTGGTGCAGTAGCAGGTAACCAAATTGAAAAACGCAACGGTAACGACAGTGAAATTTACCGCGTCACCGTACGTCTTGATAACGGACGCACACAAGTGTTTGATTATGAAAATATCGAAGATTTACGCGTGGGTGATCGTGTGCGAATCAGAAACGGCCAAATTGATTTGATGTAACTATTAGTGCGTGATCTCACCAAAACGAATGGAGTTATTCGGCACCCCTAAGCCATCGCCCGCACAGCAATGTTCGGGCGTTTTTTTATTCTTATTGTGTAAGTCTTCTCTCTCGCCGTGCTTATATATAGCGAGGTGTTTTCTTAGCAAGAGGTATTTCATAGCAAAAAATAAAATACATTAATGCGTGTGGGCATGAGTTGGTTGAACCGGAACAGAGCCTGGCACAACAGTATTTGGATCAATAGGATCAACGTGATTTTTGAAGAGCAAACCAGCAGAGGCAAGCCAACCTTTATCTCCATTTGCTTGTAACTCATACTGACCATCGGGTGTATCCATGCCACCTACCGTAAGGCTTGCACCGCGGGTAAACGAAACAGCGTAGCTTCGCCCGTCACCACCATCGATGTGTCCATTCCAGCTAATGCTGTTGTAATCGTGTTTTTCAATACTATCAATAGTCACCGCATATTCTTTACCAGCCCCTTGAATGGGTATACGCACCCGATCACCAGGCATAAGTGTTTCAATTTTTAAAGCGTCAAGAGAAATAAATTCGCGGCCATCGGTAAACTCTTCTGGCTTTAGCGGTAATTCTTTGGGAATTTCTTTCAGCGGTGCCCAGGCTACGTCACGCTCTATAGCGGCCGCAACTTGCTCTGGATCAAACTTCATGTTGGGGCGACGCTCTTGCATTGCAGTCAAGCGATCTTGAATATAGCGAAAATCTTTTTTCTTTTCAGAAGCCGAGCTTGTTTGCGCAACCTGAGGCGTACCGATCATTTGTGTCGAGTTACTATCAGCCGTAGTAGCTCCTGGTGTTGCTACAGAATTTTCAGGGGTTGTTGTAGTGTTTATTTTATTTTGAGTGCCGGAAAAATGGATCACTAAAAAAGCGATTGCACAGAGACCTAAAACGCCAAATAAAAAATGCTTTGAATTCATTGTGATAATCCTCAATCGCTATTAAACATAACCCGTAAAAAATAAAACAGCAAAACTCTTTCTGGAATTTTGCTGTTTTAATTGGGTATTTATTTTATTACTTAATAATTTTTAAAATTATTTCCTAATGCGCCACCAATTGATATTCCAGCCGCCAGTTGAAGCAAAAATACCGAAATTATAGGTGCCTGCGTTGATATTGACAGTTTGGGTGACCGTAGTCCAGTTTTGCCAACCGCCCGTATTTGGAAGATCCATTTGACCAAGAACAATTGCACCACCGTTCAAATCCAGAGACAACTTGCCGCCACCAGGACTCGCTACACGGTAGTCAACAAAGTAAGTACCGCTGGTTGGAATGTTAATACTGTTGTATGCCATCCAATCATTAGCATCTATCCAACCAACGTTTTGGCCACCACCAGCATCAGCGGTGTTTTCCAATTGCACGCCGTTATTAGATGAATAAGTTTCCGCTTGCACAGTAAGAGAGAATGCAGAGCTAACCGCTTCAACACGTACTGATGACACAAGATCATTAAAACCTCTACCAACCAGACAGCTATCATCACCCGTTAGTACCACTGAACTACCAGCGAAGTTATCATCGTTATAGAGAGTTACCTTGTAGCCACTTGGAACCTGAATAGATGAAATATCATCATTCTTGACACCAATCGCATTCAGTTGAGTCAAGTTATAGGTACCGACTGAAAGGCTTGCAGAGTAGCCACCGTAACTACAATCCTGGAAGACTTTAATTGGACCGGAACCGGTATTGGTTGTTGCACGAAAACCTGCCAATTCATCGCGAACATTTTGCAGCGCTTTCGCACCATAGGCCTCTTGATCTTGACCTTCTGGTACACCACAAGGCACGCCTTTGCATGAAAGTGTTGGGTTAGAGAAAAGATTTTGGCGCGGTGCGTTATTGAATGATTGGCTATAAGCCATGATGTCTACGAACAAACTATCAACACCGTAGCCAACACCATATCTATAGCGTGTACCGCTGGTATCGCCCTGGCGACGCGAATGGTTCAAGCCCATGTTGTGGCCGAGTTCATGAATCATCGCCATGGGGCCGCAACCTGGGCCAACTACGTTGAATGTCCAGTTTTTATCGACAGCCACATAACCCACACCACAGTTACCGGTTTGGTGTAATTGCGCTACGAAATCTGCACCCAGCTGATCGCGCAACGCAAGAACGTCATTATTAACGCGAATATTGCCAAGCACAGCGCCTTGGTCAGCACCGCCATCTTCGTGCAAACGAACACCCACAAGGCGCAGTTGAATATCTACTTGACTAGTAGCATAAGCAGCATTCATTTGGTTAACCCAGTTAACCATTGCAGTTTGTGGGTCACCACTGAAGTAATTTTTAGAATAGGTATCGTACAGCACTAACAAATCCACGGTGGCGGCGCTGGCGATACTTGAAAACGCGGTTGAAACAGTAATGCACGAAAGCATAAGAGCTAATTTGATATTTTTAATGATCATTTTTATTATCATCCTATAAAAATTATGATTTAGGTGACTCAGTTTTTTAAACGTGAACGAACTCGACACCTGTCCAACGCTAGAGTTACAACAGACGAAGTCTCGCAAAGAGTTATTGCGAAAAATTAAACATGAAAATTTGTTTGTCAGAAGGAAGTAGGTTTCAATTAATTTATTGTTTTTGAATTATTTAAAGCACTTATTTTCTCTTGCAAAGAATAGC
>JANYIO010000170.1 GCA_025362015.1 Gammaproteobacteria bacterium
CGTGCGGATGTGGTAACCAATAAGGCGGAAGGCTCACGCACTAAAACTGTTTCGGGTACAACTTTTGAGGGGAAAACTTATTCCGGTGAAACTGCCTCCCATAAAACTGACACCGGCTATGTTTCCCAAGGGCAAATAACGACCTCAGATGGCAAGGTGGTAGATCGTTCAGTTAATGCAACTGTTGATAAAACGGCTAATACCGTCACCAAAGATATTTCAGTAACGCCGCAAGGTGGTGAAACGAAAACACGTACAGTTGTTCATCCGTTAAAAAAACCGAAGTAACGTAGAAATTAAAATAGAAAGTAAAATAAATGAACTGCGCTGACTTGGTTGGTGCAGTTCATCTTAAAAATCAGTTTATACTTGCGCACACTTAACGTTTTTTTGGAAATTGTGAATGTTAGAAAGCGGGCTTACCCATTCGAATTTATCTGAGGTGAAATTGCTTCCGCTTTCGCTTGATGAATTTTTGAGTCAGGTTGAGCGTAGAGCCTATCGAACCGCAATGCTGAGTACGCGCAAACCGGCAGATGCATTAGATATAGTGCAAGATTCCATGACGCAATTGGTGCAGTATTATCGCGCGCGTCCCGCTGCTGAATGGCCGCTATTATTTCAGCGAATTCTGCAGCATAAAATTATGGATTGGCATCGCCAACAAACTCGCCACAAGAAATGGTTTTGGCAAGCAAGTAATAATCTGGACGATGATAGTGAAGACGAAATTAATTTGGTGGTTGATGAGCGCGAGCAAGATCCAGCCGAATTATTGGCAAGAGCAAGCGATATTCAATGCGTGATTAATGCGCTTGAACAATTGCCACTGCGACAGCGCCAAGCATTTATGTTGCGCGCTTGGGAAGGTTTTGATGTACAGGAAACTTCAGCAACTATGGGGTGTAGTGAGGGCAGTGTAAAAACTCATTATTTTAGAGCGCTACAAGCCCTGCGCGAACACTTACGCAACAA
Organism: Gammaproteobacteria bacterium; assembly: GCA_025362015.1. Lineage (GTDB taxonomy): Bacteria > Pseudomonadota > Gammaproteobacteria > Pseudomonadales > Cellvibrionaceae > Cellvibrio. The sequence goes on from JANYIO010000170.1 coordinate 976, forward strand.
TGCGTAGTGACTCATAAAATTGAGGTCGATATGGTAGATAAAATTTCACCACACAATGGCAGTAAGGCTGATCAAGTGCTGATTGCAGCAGTTAATCAATCTCTGGATAAAGGTCTGGATGATATTGATGAATTGAATTTGCAGCGTTTAAAGAATGCGCGCATAAAAGCCTTAAATCATTCGCCAGTAGCTACTCGTAAATGGGTGCCGTTAAGTGTGGCTGCAAGTGTGGCCGCTTTATTGTTAATTCCTGTGATGATGCATCAATACTCAGTCGATTCCGCTATTGAGCCAGAGCTGGAAATTGTTTCGCAAGAAATGCCAATTTCTGCCGAGGAAATGGATGATATTGATATGTTAATGACTTTGGAGGGGGGCGATGCTTGATCTATTGTTACGGTCGCCACGCATGTATTTTGTTGGCGTAATCTTAATTACCGTTCCCGTTCTTGCAGGTGCACCGGCACCTTCGCAAGAGTTCTGGGAATATATGGCGGAATATAGTGACGATAACGGTGATGCTTTAGATCCGCTTGAGTACGACCAAATCCTCAACATGAAAGAGACTGATGTTGCGCAGCCTAAAGATGCGGATGTTACCGATACACCTATTGAAAAATCTGTTGTTGATAAAGTTAAGGTTAGAAATGCTGATATGAAATTTGAACAAAAGTCATCTTTGCAGAGTTCATCTGCCGCTGCGAAAGGAGCAAGGCTATGAGAATTATTATTTTATTATTGTGCCTATCTTTTGCGCCTATGTTATTGGCTGATTCAGCTCCCGCTTGGAATCAATTAACCCCAGCACAACAACAAGTGTTAGCGGCAGTTCAGCTCAAATGGGATAAAATGCCTGTTGAACGCCGCCAACAATTGCTTCAAAAAGCCGATAAATTTTCCAGCTTAAAACCAGAACAGCAGCAAAAAATGTTTGATCGTTTTGAACAATGGAAAAACTTACCTGCAGATCAAAAAGAAACGCTTCGTCGTCGCTATAAGGATTTTAATAATCTACCCAACGATCAAAAAGCAGAAGTACGTAAGCGTTTAGAATGGTTTAAGGCTTTGCCGGACGATCAAAAAAAAGCTATGCGTGCAAAATGGAGATCTTTAACGCCAGAGCAAAAACAGAAAATGCGCGAACGCTTCAAGGGTATGACACCCGCGGAGCGTAAAGCCGCACGTGAGCAGCTTATGCTTATGCGTAAAAATAGAGTTGAGCCGACGAATTAAAGACTTGATTAATTAAAGGGTGATGAATTAATCAGGCTCGCTAATTTAAAGAGTTGGCGAATTAAAAAAATTTAACGATACTCAACCGGTTTGCCATCTGGTTTACGCATAATAATGAGATCGCTGCGGCTTACATTTTCGGTTACTTCACGGCACAATTTTAGAAAAGCTGAAATGCCAGCGGTTAAAAATTTTTGTTTATGTAACACAAAATTAAATTGCCGTTTTAAGTCCAATCCAGCAATTTCCAATGGAATCAAACTGCCACGCCTGAATGCATCTTTTAATGCCAGGCGTGAAATGCAGCCAATCCCCAGGCCTGATTCAACCGCGCGTTTAATCGCTTCGGTATGTTCCAATTCCAGTAATATTTTCAGGTTGGTCAGCTGATGGCGCATGGCTGCATCAAAAACCTGACGAGTGCCTGAGCCGCGCTCACGCAGTATCCAGCTTTCATTGGCCAAATCTTGCAGGCTAAGGTTTTGTTTATTGGCTAAGGGGTGATCAGGTGCAGCAAAAATGACCAGCTCATCATCCACCCAAGGAGTAATCTGCAAATCAGGATGATAGCTATCGCCCTCAATAAGCCCTAAATCAAGCTTAAAATGTGCAACCTGTTCAATGATAGCTGAGGTGTTTTGCACCGCAAGTTCAACCCGGCTGCCTGGGCTCTGCTGCATATAGTCACCTATTAATA
>JANYIO010000183.1 GCA_025362015.1 Gammaproteobacteria bacterium
GATGGCACCAAGTAGCGCATGAACGGTTCTTCACCGCGTTCTTTGAGACGATGGCAGCGCGCGCTCACCAGTGGATCGCTCGGCACATCGAATGGCAGCTTGTCGATGATCACCAAGCGCAGCGCATGACCGGGCACGTCGACGCCCTGCCAAAAGCCGGCGGTCGCGAACAACACCGCGTTGCCATCGGCGCGAAAGTCATCGAGCAAGCTGGCGTTGGGTGCATCGCCTTGCACGAGCACGCGGTATGGGAGCACCGAGCGGCTCAACTCTGCGTGAGGATTCCTGTTCGTCGGCGCGCGTATATTCGATATCTACATGTTGATGTAAGCGAATAGCTTCGCGAATTTTTTGGCTGTGCGCCGTATAGAATTTTTGGACATCTTCCATATGCGGTACCAGCAGGGGTAGATTTTCGTCGCTATGGCGTAAGTTGTCGGGCAGTACGGCGAGAATTTTTTGCATGGCTTGTTTAGCGCGCGCGGCCATATCGGCATCGCCCCAGCTGCTGACCATGCGGGCGCCAAGCAAGAGCGCTTCTACCTCATGTCGATCAAACATTAGCGGCGGCATTTGGTAGCGATGAGAAAGTCGATAACCCACGCCGGCTTCTCCCTCTACAGGAACACCTGAAAGGCTGAGCGATTGCACATCGCGATATATAGTCCGCTCGGAAACCTGTAGATGTTCACTCAGTTGTCTGGCGGTCATCACGGTGCGACGGTTGCGCAGTAATGTCAGTAATTGAAATAGGCGTTCAGCGCGTTGCATGGAGTTTGTCGCTAAAATGGAAGAGTCTAGGCTAGTAAGCTGCCAACTTGTGTCAGTGGTGTGCAAAAGAATAACATTTGAATTTATCCGAGCGCTACTGAGAGTGTAATTACCTTGAGGTATGCTGTTAAAAAAATGAGTTTAGCGCTCGGCATTGTGCTACCTTTAAAGAAATTCGCGGCATATTAGGACAATTCATGCATACTTTTTATCCTGAAATAAAACCCTATCAGCGTCACCAAATTGCAGTTGAAGCCCCCCATGAATTGTATGTGGATGAATCGGGTAATCCGGATGGTATCCCGGTGCTCTTCGTCCATGGCGGCCCTGGTGCAGGCTGCGGTAAGTTTGACCGTAGGTTTTTTGATCCTGAGGTATATCGTATTGTTCTGTTTGATCAACGCGGTGCTGGCCGCTCCCGCCCACATGCGGAGTTGCAAGGCAACACTACCGAAAAACTGGTTGCTGATATTGAAGTTATTCGTACGACTTTAGAAATTGATAAATGGGTATTATTTGGCGGCTCCTGGGGTTCTACGCTGAGTTTGGTGTATGCACAAACCTATCCTGAGCGGGTGCGAGGTTTAATTTTGCGGGGGATTTTTCTCTGCCGCCCAATCGATTTGCAATGGTTCTATCAAGCCGGTACCAGCCGATTATTTCCTGATTATTGGGAAGACTTTATTCACCCTATTCCTGAAGAAGAGCGCCATGACATTATGGGCGCCTATTACCGACATCTCACCAGCGATAACCAAATCCAGCAAATGACAGCGGCAAAAGCCTGGTCACTCTGGGAAGGTCGGACAGCAACTTTGCGTCCCTGTCAGGAAGTGATTGATTCATTTACCGAGACACATCGCGCCTTATCACTTGCACGAATAGAAGCGCATTATTTTGTTAACAATGCATTTTTAACGGAAGACCAAATTTTGCGTAACGCCTATTTGTTAGCAGGTATTCCCGGGGTAATAGTACACGGTCGTTATGATGTCATTTGCCCGCTCGACAATGCATATGCACTACACAAAGCCTGGCCAGAATCTGAATTACATATTATCCGCGAAGCCGGGCATGCATCACGCGAAGCAGGAATTGTCGATGCGTTAATTCGTGCTACCAATGAGATGGCGAAAACCTTGGGTGAACGGCCGGATCAGTTGGCGTAAAATGCAAGGTTTAATTCAACGTGTAAAAAGTGCGACAGTCGATGTGGCAGGTGAGCGAGTTGGTGAAATAGCGCAAGGTATATTATTGCTCTTGAGCATCGAAAAAAATGATACTCAACTTACTGCGGATAAGTTAATTGATAAAATACTTGCTTACCGTATTTTTGCGGATGAGAAAAATAAAATGAATTGTAGTGTGCAGAATATTAATGGGGGTGTATTGGTAGTGTCGCAGTTTACTTTGGTGGCAGATACTAACAAAGGTTTGCGCCCCAGCTTTTCAAAAGCGGCGGCGCCTTCTGATGCTCAAGCCTTGTACGATTATTTTGTAACGCAAATTCGCAGCAAGCATCGCACAGTAGCAGCGGGAATCTTCGCTGCTGACATGCAGGTTAGTTTGGTCAACGATGGCCCAGTAACTTTTTTATTACAAATGGAATAACAGCGGTAGTGTGTTTAAGCTGTTTATGCCGCACAACCAATCTCTATATTATTTTTTAAAAAACAATATTCCTAAACCTAATACGCCAAGTATTAAACTCGGTATTGAAAGATTTAATGTCTGCCAATAATTGTTGATAAAGTTGCACGCTGTTGGGTTGGCGCTGACTAGCGCTGCACCAAAAATCAGTGCAGCAAGCCAGTAGCGACGGTTGGACAATTTGCTACGCTTTTGTAATTGCTGCGCAGTTTTATGCAATTCAGGTGCGAGTTGACCGATATTTTGCAGTTGTTGTAAACCGTTAAAAATTAATTGCGGTACTTGCGGAAATTTTTCCATCCACTCAGGTGCATAGCGTTTTAGTTCGCCCCATAAACTTTTCGGATGAAAGCGATTTTTAAGCCAGCGCTCTAAAAATGGATGGGCGGTATTCCACAAATCTAAATCCGGGTACAGCTGGCGGCCAAGACCTTCGATGTTCAGCAACGTTTTTTGTAGTAATACTAATTGCGGCTGCACTTCCATTTCAAAGCGCTGTGCCGTGCGAAATAAATTTAACAGCACGTGGCCAAAAGAAATTTCTTTTAATGGCTTTTCAAAAATAGGTTCACACACAGTGCGAATCGCCGCTTCCAATTCTTCTACGCGAATATGTACTGGCACCCAACCGCTCTGAATATGTAGTTCTGCAACCTGGCGATAATCGCGGCGGAACATTGCCAGCAAATTTCGCGCTAAATAATATTGATCAGCGCGGGTAAGTGAGCCAATGATTGCCATATCTACGGCAATGTATTGCGGCAGCTCCGGATATTCACGCGATACAAAAATGTTGCCGGGGTGCATATCTGCATGAAAAAAATTGTGCTCGAATACTTGCGTAAAGAAAATCTCTACGCCGCGTTCGGCGAGTTTTTTCATGTCGGTGTTTTGCGCTTTCAGCGCTTCTATGTCGGTAACGGGAATTCCATAGATACGCTCCATTACCATGATGTTGTTGCGTGTGTAATCCCAAAAAACTTCTGGCACATAAAGCAGGCTGGAGTTGGAAAAATTGCGGCGCAATTGTGATGCATTCGCAGCTTCGCGCTGCAAATCCAATTCATCAAAAATAGTGGTGCGATAATCTTTTACAATTTCCACCGGGCGTAAACGTTTGCCGTCGGCACTATAGCGTTCCAGTAGCTGTGCAATTTTTAATAGCAACGCTACATCTTGTGCGATAACTTTTTCAATACCCGGGCGAATCGCTTTAATAACAACCTTGCGGCCATTTTTTAAGGTGGCGGCGTGAACCTGAGCTACCGAGGCTGATGCTAACGGTTCAACTTCATAATCGCTAAAAATATTTTCTATTGAATCGCCAAGTGCCAGTTCAACCATGCTGCGAAATTCTTCTTTGGCAAACGGAGGAACCTGATCTTGCAAATAATTGAGCTCAGTAACAATATCAGCGGGAACCAGATCGGGGCGAGTTGAAAGCAATTGGCCAAATTTTACAAAAATTGGCCCGAGCTCTTCGCAGGTACGACGTAAGCGTTCGCCACGATTTAATGTCGGGCTTGGGAATAACATGCAAGGCAGCAATAATATTCTAACTTGCAGCGGTAAATGCTGCTTAGGTAGCAGCTTGTCCAGGCGATAGCGCAGAAAAACACGCAGGATTTTTACAAGACGAAAAATAATGATCACTATTTATATGCGCTCTAAAATGTATAGTTATGGCTGAAAATTTTTTTGTAATAGTTGATTAATTCGCGCTTCAACCCTATCCACACCAAGCCTAATCTCATCCACTTGTTGATTAAAAAAAGCAACTTCAGCTTTGCTCGGCAAAGTTTGCAATTCTTCGGTTACAAATTCACTAGTGAGGCGTGTGATGTTGCTTGCGCGATCTTTCGCCCAGTTCATTTTGCTGCGAATTAATTCGGCACCTTGATGGCCAATAATATCGCCGAATATTTGGCTGAGCATTTCTTCCCAGTCGATATCAATTTTTTTGAGTATTTGTTGCAGCTCAGCTAAAAAAGTTGTGCTGCCAATAACTTGCACGCCGCTATCTTTTAAATTGACGCGCTCGCTTTTTAATAAGGTGATTAATGCGGGCGCACTGCCTTGCACTTGAGTAGTAATGTCGCCTTCGTAATGACCAAGCAATTTTATCCCGTCAACAGCGGGCGCAACATAAATGCACATTTCCGGCGTGGTTAATTTTATTGCTAACACTTGCGGCGCAAGTTTGCTGAGTGCAATGCGCGTGGCGGGGTCATAAGCTAGTGCTGCATTAATCATTTTTTCAGCGCTGGCAAATGCTGCGGTAGTAAACATCGCGTCCATTAAAGTGTCTCGTGTAAACAGTTGCTGAAGGTTATTAAGGTTTCACGCCTTTGTGTAAGGCCACAATACCGCCAGTCATATTGTGAAATTCAGTATTCACAAAACCTGCATCATTCATCATGCTTTTTAACGTTTCTTGATCGGGATGCATGCGAATCGATTCAGCTAAATAACGATAACTGTCGGCATCGTTAGTGACGAGTTTGCCAATCATGGGCAATAATTTAAATGAATAGGTGTCGTAAACTTTTTCGAGCAAGCTGTGTTGGGGCTTGGAGAATTCCAGTACCAATAAGCGGCCACCGGGTTTGAGCACGCGCAACATTGAACGCAGGGCTAAATCTTTGTCGGTCACATTGCGTAAGCCGAAGGCGATGGTGATGCAATCAAAGGTGTTGTCAGGGAAGGGTAAATATTGGGCATCGGCTTGGGCAAATTGGATATTGCCTGCTACACCGCGGTCAATCAGGCGATCGCGGCCAACGTTGAGCATGGAGGAATTAATATCAGCAAGTATCACCTGGCCGTCTTTGCCGACTAGCTTGGCAAATTGATAGCTCAAGTCACCGGTACCACCGGCTATATCCAATACCTTGTGGCCAGCGCGCACCGCGGAAGCTTCAATGGTAAAGCGCTTCCATAAGCGGTGCACGCCGGCGGACATCAAATCGTTCATCAGGTCATATTTAGCCGCCACCGAATGGAATACGTCAGCTACGCGTTCCGCTTTTTTTTCAACTGCAACTTGTTCATAGCCAAAATGCGTTGTTTTTTGTTCGTTCATGGCTGATCTTCCACCGGACTAAGTTGGTCGCCATTGTACAATGCTCTGCAACTACACCCAACACAAAAGACGAGCGGAGTTAACATTAATGGTCGACATTCCTGAGTCCTGGTGAAACATCTAAATCTGCGTTGTTGTCAGTGCCAATGGAGCTTCAGTTTTTATCATTTTCTGCGGTTTTAGAAACGTTGCCGAGCGCCACAGCCATTCAACGGGCCCATAGTAAAAATGATTCAACCACCAGCGGCTAAACACAATTTGAATGCTAAAGATGCCAATACTAATCAGGAAGTTGATAGCGGGGGTTGTTTTAGCGAAAAGACCGAAACCGAAACTGTAAAACAACAAAAGGCCAAACAGGGTTTGCATGAGATAAGAAGTCAGCGCCATTTTACCAATGTTTGCGAGGGGCGATAAAAACTTATTCCACTTAGCGCGAAACATTAACAGAGTAAAACCCGTAATATAAAAGAGTGTTAAGCCAGCATTCAATATTTCCACCAGAAACCCCACCGCCCAGGTTGCCCACAGATTTTTTTCTAAATGTAAATCAAGGCTAAGATTCAACACAGCCAAACATATCGCAATTGCGATAGCAGCCATTAATACCAGGCTAATTTTTTTCCAGATTTTCTTAATTAAGGGTTTGGTTTCGTTCAATTTTTCAAACCATTGCATGCGGCCTACAAACATGCCCAGAAGAAAAAATCCGAACGTAATAATTAATCGCCCACTGGAAAGTTGATAATTTATTTTCACGGGCCATGCTTTCATATTATCGACAACAACTTCCACGAAAGGAGCATTTTTAATAATGTCATAATAATGCGCACTTTCTTGTTTTATGTTGGGTTCGGCAAATGGCATTGCGCCATGCGTATAAAGGAAAATACATTCGTAAATTTTTGTGGGTATGTTCAGGATTAAAATAGTACCGATGATTAGAATTGCGCGATCACTCAGGTTGCGTGCAAAAATAAGCAAGAAACCCAACGGAACATAAATCGATAAAATATCGCCGCGCCAAAGTGCGTGATGAATTAAGCCGATGACTCCGAGAATAGCCAAGCGCCAACTAAAACGCAGAATAAAATTGTCATTACGCTGCATTAAGCTTTTCATTTGAATGTAAAAGCTCAAGCCAAAAAGAAATGAAAAAATAGAGAAGAATTTAGCTAAAATTAACGTAAAATAAATTGTTTCGACGAAGCCGCTGGCGATGCCATAGTTGTCACGATAAAGATGTTCTGGCAAGGCTCCGGCCGAGTACCACAATATCATGTGCGCATAGAGTATCCCAAATAAAGCGAATCCCCGCAGTGCATCTATAGTCGTTATTCTGTTAGTGGGATTTAACGGCATGCTAGCTTCTCCTTATAGTTTAAATTTGTATTTGTTATTGATGGGTGCCCAAGTACTTAGACTCAGGTAAATGCAATCTGGATTCAGCGGCTTTGAAATATTTCGGATGGCTATTACTAAGCGAGTTTTAAATTGATCAGTGTTCTTTATAAACCTCTCATAGTAGGAGGTTTAATCTTTGGTTACGTGAAAGCTTTACGATGATTTACTTTGAATCGTTTTTTTCTTTATGTAAACGAATCCGTGCGCGCCATTCTCCCAATGCAGTTAGCGCGCCCTGAAATTCCCGTTCAATTAAATCCGCTTCGCGTTCGGTAATAACATTATCGATTAAAGCTTCAGAGACAGCTTCGGCTACATTGCCTACCTGACTCATTACCCGGCAGACGGTTTGTGATAAATCGTCATTGTTCACTTGCTCTGGCTCTGGCACCACAAACGCAGCCATCCCGTGGCGGCTGAGCATGGCGTGCAGTGGCAATAATGCTTCTTTAATGCCGACATCATGACAAGCCTGAATAATAACCGACACTTCTTCAAATGATGGGTAATGCGTGGTTATGCCCGGCGCCAATTTATTGCGCAATACATTGGCCGAAATATTGAGCTTAAGGGCAAGGGCATCTATGCCGCCCGGGTAGGTTCGAGCGATTTTATAGAGAGCGTCGTGCTGGTTCATGTCGGAGTAGCGACGAGTCATGGTGATTATTCCTAATTATTACCGGTGCATGCTTGCAGGTTAATACTTATGCTGTGTCCATCGAGTAAAGCAAGAGCTGATTTGATGTTGGTAATCATATCTGAGTTGAAAGCCTGTTAATATCATCGGCGCGATTAATATGCCGATCCTATTAATATCCTTGTCAGTAGGGCAATCATATTTCATGCAGACCTCCACAGAGACATAGGCAAAGGAAACCAAGAGACAAAAAATGAAAATTTTTAAATTATTAAACTGCTTATTAATTCTGTCGCTAACTTTCGCTAATTACAGCGAAGCAAAAGGTAGATCCTTTAGCGGCGGCTTTGGCTCACAGCGTGCAGCACCTATGAAAAGTGCACCTGCGCCACAATCGCGCAGCATGTTTGGCTCGTTTGGCACCAAGCCGGCAACTGCGGCACCTAGTGCGCAACCGTCCGCGATGAATAGAGATATGAATGCTAACGCTGCGCAGGCCAATGCATTAAAAAATTATGATGCGCGCAATAAAGTTAACGAATCTGCAGCCGGTGCAGCGGCAGGTGGTTCGGGAGCAGGTAGCGCGGGAACAGGCGGTTCAGGTTGGTTCCGTTCGGGCAATCAAAGCGGAGCTGCACCTGTAGGAGCAATGCAGTCCGCGCCGCAAACCATCGTTGTGCATCAGGGCGGTGGATTTATGCACAATGCTATGTGGTTTATGCTCGGTAATTCCATGGCATCGCATCACCAAAATTACTATCCACAACAACCTTATGCGCAGTCAGTTAATCAGGATGGCCAGGTTGTTAATCCGACGGGTGAAAATGATTCGGTAACCCCACCGGTGGAAGAGAAAGAATCATTTTTTATGAGTTTGTTGCGTTTTGTGATTTGGATTGCGGTTATTGTCGGTGTTTATAAATTAGTAAAAAATATTATGCAATCCAGAAAAAATCGCGCAAACAAAAAACCTAATTATACATTTGGAAATTAATAATATGGGCTGGAAAGATGCGTTGCAGTATGTAAAAGGCGCGGCAGAAAAAAAAGGCGTTATGGGTGACGCCACGCAACAGGATTTACATTTACCGCTCGGTGCGCGCATCGGTGGAATAATCCAACTACAAAAAACACCTTTTATTCGGGCAATGGCTAAGGGTTCTTTTATTGCAATGCCTGTGGATGCGCAAGCTATTATTAAAGCGATTAGCCGCGTTAATTTAACTATGTCCGGTAGCGTATATCGTTATTATTTGGCGGTCGGTGATGGCGGAAAAAAAGAAATATTTTTACAGGTTTATGCAAATGCTGAAGGCGAAGTAAGCGATGTTATTTATTGTTCGCAACTTACGCGCATTATTCCGGAGACGGACGAAGACCAGAAAGTATTTATGGGTTTGTCCGGTTATGGTCTGGGCGATAAAACTTACTGTTTGTGGTGCGAACAATTAGCGGAGTTAGGTTATACCGAAGCTGATTTGAATGCCGCATTTGACGGTGAAGAGGCGATAGAATATTGGCGCGACGCGGGTGATCCGGAGCAAGAATTTATTCAACCTTTTGTCGGTTCAGAAACACGTCTTGACGATGCAGAAGGTATGCATGGCATTAAACAGGACATTTATTATATGCCCTACAAGCGTGAATTAAAGAGTGAGGAGGCCAATCGTGACCAGATCAACCATAAGCAGATTAACCATGAGGAGATTGCGGGCGATGTAGAATATTTATTCATTACCACTGAAATTGTACAAAGTCAGAACGGCGATAACAGCAAGCGGGAAATCCATGTTGATTTTATGATTGGTATTCCCCTCGAGCTGGAGCGAGTGATTATTTTATAAGTTGTTATTGATACATGGTTTTTTCAAACAATGGTGAGTTAATTTTTTTAATCTAGAGGAATAGAGAGCATGAGTAATTTAAAAGGTTGGGGTTTAACGGCGCGCTTGATTACCAAACATTTTGGTGTGTTGGGCGATAAAATTTCAGAAGCCATCGCTAACTTTGATCCGGAAACTGCAACTGAAGCAGATCGCGATCGCTTAGCTGATACCTTGCGTGAAACTGCGCAAAAACTGGCTGCCGCCCGCGCTGATTTTGATAAAGAGCATCAAGACGTAGTCAAGCTGCGCACCCTCATCGAAAACGATGAAAAAGCATTTGATACTTTAGCGGCACGTTTGGCCGCAGGCAGCATCACTGAAGCTACCGTGAATATGTTTTGCGATGAACTGGAATCTAACAAGGCGCGTTTGCCGGTAGAACTTCAGGAAGAAGCAGACGCAGCGGAATACATGAAAGAGTTGCAAACTATTGTTGAAGCTCTATCAAAACAATTAATGGAATTTGATGCCGCGGCAAAAAAAGCGCTTAAGGCGTTAGCTTCTGCTAATGCACAACGCGATTTACAAGAGTTGCGTGCAGATCGCCAACAACAGCTCGCGGATTTAAGTGGCCTTAAAAGCCGTTCAACAGCTTTAGATGCGTTATCGCGTCGCGCACAAAAAGTCAGTAATGAAGCGGAAGGTTTAAAGATTGTGGCTAACATCAATCAAAAGCCGCTTGATCAACAAGCTGAGTTGGATGCAATTCGTAAATCTGTTTCTCAGCCAGATACTTCCGGCGAAACAGCTCTGGAAAGACTAAAGCGTTTGTCAGGTAAAACAACTGCCGAAGTTGCTTGATCATTTTAGATGGCGCTTGATTATTAGAGGGCGCTTGATTTAATTGAAAATGGCAAAGAGGGACAAATGAACAAACTAATGGCTGCTGTAGCAGGTTTAGTTACACTCTGGGTTTTATTTGCGCCTATTTTTGGCAGCAAAGAAGAGTTTACAGAGTGTGTAAAGTTTTGGCTCACTCCCGATATCGTCAGTATGTTTCGCGGCGAATATTGGGAGGACAGCTGGGCTGAGTTTAAATTATTTATTTGGCTGGGTTGTGGTGCTGTGGTTGGTTATGGTGCGTACCACATTTTTTAAATTAATCAAAAAAAATATTATTATAATTAGCACTAATAAAATTAATCTTAATTTATAGGAAATTAACATGGACAATCTTGCGAATTTTTTTGGCTATGCTGCATCTTATGGATGGTGGCTGCTACTGCTACTAATCCCTATTTTTTGGAAACAGTTCTTGTGGTTTTTTGGCGTCATTATTATTCCCGATAACATGATTGGTCTTATGACCAAAAAATTCGTGTTGTGGGGCGAACACAAAAATCTTCCGCCAGGAAAAATTGTTGCGTTAAACGGAGAAGCTGGCGATCAAGTAGATGCGCTTGCTTCAGGCGTACACTATGGCCTTTGGCCGTGGCAATATTCTGTTAGCAATGAACCCCTAACGGTTATTCATGAAAATTTTATTGGCATTGTCGAGTCACGCGATGGCGAGCCTTTAGGTAATGGCAATATTATTGGTGCGCATGTTAATTGCGATATGTTTCAGGATGCGCGTGCATTTCTCGCAGGCGGCGGTCAGCGCGGCCCACAAGGTATGGTGATTCCTGAAGGTTCTTATCGTATTAATACTTTGTTGTTTAGAGTAACGGCAGAGCATGTTACCGCGATTGAAAAAGATCAAATTGGTATTGTGGAAGCGCACGGTGGTGCGCCGATTCCTAATGGTCGCGTGCTGGCAAAACATGTTGATTCAAATACCTTTCAGGATGCGCATGCATTTCTTACCGGTGGCGGTCAGCGCGGCCCACAAATTTCCATTATTCCCAATGGCCAATATCGCATTAATCCGCGCTTGTTTAGCGTGAAGTCGGTGAGCGTAATTGATGTTCCTGACAATATGGTTGGTGTAGTGACCACCAAAGAAGGTGCGTCTTTATTGACCGGTGAAATTGCCGGCAAAGAAATCGCTGGCCATAACATGTATCAAAATGGTCAGGCATTTCAAAATGCTGGTGGGTTTAAAGGTTTGCAAGAACAAGTAATTCTTGCCGGGCGTTATTTTATTAATCCGATGTTTGCAACCGTCGAAATTGTTGAGATGACAAAGGTGCCGATTGCAAATGCGGGCGTAGTGATTGCCTATGTAGGCCTTGAAGGTGAAGATGTTACCGGTGATAGTTTCAAACACGGAAACCTGGTGAGAAAAGGCCAGAAAGGTGTTTGGGTAGAGCCGCTTGATCCGGGTAAATATCCCATCAACCCTTACACGCATAAAGTGGAATGTGTACCTACCGCTAACGTGGTGCTCAACTGGGCAACGGGAAAAACTGAAGCGCATAATCTCGATAAAAATTTATCGACTATCGCAGTGCGCAGTTCAGATGGTTTTACATTTAATTTGGATGTGTCACAAATTATTCATATCCCGCGTACAGATGCGCCAAAAGTTATTGCGCGTTTTGGTAATGTGGCAACCCTGGTTACACAAGTATTGGAACCAACGATTGGCAATTATTTTCGCAATGCGGCGCAGGGCTCGGATGTTATCGACTTCTTAAAAGGCCGTGCACAGCGGCAGGCAGATGCAAAAGAAAGAATTTCTGGCGCGCTACAAGAGTATAACGTGGTGGCGGTAGATACTTTAATTGGCGATATTTCTCCACCCGAAGCGCTAATGAAAACGCTGACAGATCGCAAAATAGCAGAGCAAGAACAAGTTACTTTTAAAACGCAACAGCTTGCACAAGTTGCGCGAAAAGAATTAGCGCAGGCGCAAGCGATTGCCGACACTCAATCACAAGTGGTGGCCGCCGAGCGTGAAGTGGAAATTGCTGAATTCGCAGCAAACGCCATGGTGAAGAAAGCACAAGGTGATAAAAATGCGCGAGTACTCAATGCAGAAGGTGATGCAAAAGCGAAAATTGTTAACGCTGAAGCTGATGCAAATGTGTTCTCTGTTGTGGGCAAATCCAAAGCAGAAAATACATTGGCTGTTGGTGCTGCAGAAGCAGAAGTTATCCAAAGAAAAACCACGGCGGTGGGTCAAAATAATTATGCTTTGATTGAAATTGGCCGGGCTTTGGCTGAAGCTAAGATTCCACTCGTTCCGCAAATTATGGTGGGTGGTGGCGGCAATGAAGGCGGCAGTAATTCTCTGGTTAATGTGCTGCTGGCAAATCTTGTCGCTAAAAACTTAGAAGCTGATGCTGTATTGCCAGTTAAAACAGAAAATAAATAGTAAATCAATAACAATCAGTAAATGTATTTTTTATTAATATAAATTTTAAAAGGAACAGAAAAATGAGTGAATTTATGGTCGACAAAAATCGTGTCAATACCGGCGCAATTGTGCGCAACATCGTTATTGTAGTGGCGATTATTTTATTTGTACTCTGGATCAGCCCCTTCAACACGGTACCAACAGGTATGCGTGGTGTGGTTACGCAATTTGGCGCCATTAAGCGCATCGAACCCGAGGGTTTGGTTATACTCCCGCCGTGGCAAAAATTGGATGTGTTTAATGTGCGCGCAGAAGAGGCGACTATTGAAAATGCTGATGGCAGCACTAGCGATACGCAGCCGGTGCGAGTTAGCATGACGGTGCGTTACAATATTGCGACTGATCGTGTTGCTGAAGTATTTGAAAAATATTCGCGCGATGGCAATCTTGCCTCTTATGTGCAAACCGCAACGCAAGAAGTCTTTAAAGCAGTAACCGCGCATTACACTGCGCCGGATTTAATCAGCCAGCGCGCGAAAGTATCTGCGGATATCAGCATGGCGTTGAAGCTAAAACTTGAACTCTATGGTGCCAATGTTATTAATATCGATATGCGGAATTTTGCGTTTTCAGATACTTATATGTCGGCCATCAACCAAAAAGTCACGCAAGAGCAGCTGCGTTTGGTGGCGGAAAATCAACTGAAAACGGTAGAAGCTGAGCAGAAACAGAAAGTTGCCATTGCTGAAGCAGAAGCTTCTGCAATGCGTGCGAGAGCAGATGGCGAATCTTATTCAAACTTAAAAATTGCTACTGCACAAGCGGAAGCGCTAAAAATACAAAATTCTGCACTCGCACAAAATAAAGATGTTTTGGAATTGCGCCGCATTGAAGTCGATAAAATAAAAGCTGAGCGTTGGAATGGCCAGCTGCCGCAAAATATTTATGCGGGCGCACCTATTCCATTTTTGGATGTGGGTAAGTCAACACACTCACAATAGAATCAGCAAAATAAAAACCCCGCTCTCAATTAGAATGGAGAGTGGGGTTTTTATTGTTCGCAATACGGAAATTATTTTACAGCAATAATTTAATAGTATTTATGAGCCCTTGCATGACTATTTCCAATGAATCGGGGCGATGCAGGCATTTGAGAATTTCATTGGCCCTATTATCAATTGTATACAGCATTAACATGGCATCTTCATGCTCGCGCTTGTGCGAAACATTGAACAACTCCGATGTAGCCACACAATAAGCATCATAAAATGTCGTGCGCATCTGGCTATTATTGGCACATATAATAGAGTGAATTTGTTCTGCTTCAGCAGGAGTGCTTATAGTTGTTGCGGTGTAAATAGCAGTGGCAGCAGAATCATCAAAAGAACACAACAAATCTGCAACATCTTTTAGCGGGTTTTGATAAAGATCGGATTTAGCTGCTCCGCCAACTGCACCATCCACACTATCATCAGAAAAATTAATGAAGTAGGCGTCTCCGCGCACCACTAGTATCTGTGCCAGGCTCAAGTTTCCGTGAATTCGTATACGCATTGCATTCGGGCAGCGTAGAGCTATATTTTCAATTAACGCAATAATTTTCGTGGCGTGTGCAACTAACCACTTTGATTCTTGCGAGCTTTGTTCGTGTAAACTTTGTTCGTGCAAACTTTGTAAAACCAGTTGCATACGTTCACGAATATTTTGCAACCATTGAGCAGATTCGGCAGCACTGGTTTTCACACAACCAAACCGGGGATTGGTGGAAGGTTTTGCTAACGAAACATGCATTTCACCTAAGCGGCGACCCAACATTTTTGCAAAGCTCTGTAACTCTAGCAGCGCGGGAAATTCAACATCCATTGACGACGTACCTGCCGTCAAGCGATCACGCAATGCGCGATCGAGTGTGTTTTGCATCCATTGCCAGGCATCGCCCTGATTGGTGATATGCGCTTGCAGAAGCATCAATGTATATTGTTCGCCGGCTTCATCAATGCGTTTTACTTCACCCAACACGGGTGCAATATTAAAAAAACCGGCCTCGCTTAAATAACCATTAATTTCAATTTCAGGATGTATACCCGCGGTAACTTTACGGATAGGTTTCAAGAGCATGGTTTCACCAATCACCACTGCACCATTAACATCTTTGGTGGCAACCAAATCAATTTCCCGCCCTGATTTTTCTTCATAATTATTTTTTCCATAGCTATTTTTTTCATAACTACTATTTTCATAAGTATCGAGCAATGAGCCTGCAATAAAGCGAAGCTCACCACCTGCAAATGGCTGCACTACGTGCTCACGTAAATTACGTATTATCATGCGATTAAATTCTGGCAAGGTAAACGCATCGGTCAGCAAACCGGCAACACGTTTCTGACGTAACCTCGCAAGCGCAAGATGCTGGGATGCGGTGCCTGCCAAATGATCCGCCACAAACCCCATCGGCAAAAAATAATGTTCGATAATTTCTCGCCGATGAATTTCAACTTCCAGCAAAATAAAAAGATCAGCTGGCGCACCCAATGGAATTGCGTGAACCAGAGTTACATCGCCGATGGGTTCAGCGGGATAAGTAACCCACGGGCATTGCAGCAAATAAGCGGGAAGAAATTGTTGTTCAAGTGCGGTGCGCATTGGTGCCTGCAAAAAATCTGTTACGCCGTTTCTAATAATAAGCGTTGTTAGCTCGGGCATACGCTCGATAGGCGGCACATGCCAGCTGGGCATGTGCGCGTCATCAGCCAGTAGAAACCAATAAAAACCATAAGGCGGTAAGGTCAATAAATAATTCAACTTGGTTATAGGGGGAAAAGAAGTGCCACCAATCATTTCCACCGGAATCTTGCCAGCATAATTTGAAAGATCAAGCTCGCCGGCCTGTGCTGCGCGCGACATATTTGCTACGCACAAAATAATTTCGCTAACACCTTCAGGGCTCGTGTATTCACGCAGATAAGCCAAAATGCGCCGATTAGCCGGCGTTAACATTTTTATATTGCCGCGACCGAAAGCTTTTTGTTGCTTGCGCACCGCTAACATCCGTCTCGTCCAGTTTAATAATGAATGGGTATCTCGCGCTTGTACTTCAACATTTATAGATTGGAAACCATAGAGCGGATCCATGATCGCTGGTGCTATTAAGCTGGCGGGGTCGGCGCGTGAGAAACCGCCGTTGCGATCATCTGACCATTGCATGGGAGTTCGCACTCCGTGGCGATCACCCAAAAAAATATTATCGCCCATACCAATTTCATCGCCATAGTAGAGCGTTGGTGTGCCGGGCATGGAGAGCAATAAGCTGTTTAATAATTCGATGCGACGGCGATCTCGCTCGACCAGCGGTGCAAGGCGGCGGCGAATGCCGAGATTAATTCGTGCACGCTTGTCTGCCGCATAATGATCCCAAAGATAATCGCGCTCCTGATCTGTGACCATTTCCAATGTCAGCTCATCGTGATTGCGCAAAAAAATTGCCCATTGGCAATGCTGGGGAATTTCCGGCATCTGGCACAGGATATCGACAATAGGAAAACGATCTTCCTGAGCAATCGCCATATACATGCGTGGCATTAACGGAAAATGAAATGCCATATGGCATTCATCGCCGTTGCCGAAATATTGTTGAATGTCTTCAGGCCACAAGTTCGCTTCGGCCAGGAGCATGCGGTCTGGATAATGTGTGTCGAGTTCAGCGCGAATTTTTTTCAATACTGCATGAGTTTCCGGCAAATTTTCGTTGCTGGTTCCCTCTCGTTCTACAAGGTAAGGAATAGCATCAAGGCGCAACCCGTCGACACCAATATCAAACCAGAAACGCATGATGCTCAGCACTTCTTTTAGTACGTCTGGATTATCAAAATTTAAATCCGGTTGATTGCTGTAAAACCTATGCCAAAAATATTGTCCGGCGACTGGATCCCATGTCCAGTTAGAGTTTTCGGTATCGGAAAAAATAATTCGTGTTCCTTCATATTTTTGATTGGTATCGGACCACACGTAAAAATTTCTGGCCTTGGAGCCCTTCTTTGCATGTCGGGATTTTTGGAACCACTGATGTTGATCCGAGGTGTGGTTAATAACCATTTCGGTAATGATCCGCAGGCCGCGCTTGTGGGCTTCGGAAATAAAACAGCGGGCATCCGCCATGGTGCCATACGCAGGATGAATATCGCGATATTCAGCAATGTCATAACCATCATCGCGCATTGGTGAAGGATAAAAAGGCAGCAGCCAAATAGCATTCACGCCCAGTTCGGCAATATAATCAAGCTTGGTAATTAAGCCTGCGAAGTCGCCGACGCCATCGTTATTGGCATCAAAAAAACATTTTACATGCACCTGATAAATCACGGCATCCTTGTACCATGTGGGATTGTTGAGGAAGGCGTCATTGCTGTTTTTTTGGGTCATACGCTTACCTTTTTCCCTTCGAATTAATTAGCCACTCGTGCTGGCACAAATAGGCTTTATATTTAACGCAAATATTCATTACAGACTGTACGCTAATCCACATAACGTCGGAAAATTGCTGGCGTCGCTAACATTATTGGCTAGCGCCTTTGGCGTAAGGATAAGTGTTTAAAGATAGATGTTTAGAGATAGGTGCTTAGAGATAGGTGCTTAGATGCTTGGCGATAGGTGCTTCTGAATCTACAGCTTCCAATAATTTCTCACATTGGGGGTATTTGTATCATCCAAAAAAATAATTATTTCTCTCATAGGTTAGCTAACACACCGAAAACCAGCTTCTTGTTATTCATTCTTACGTCAAGGTTGTTGCATATAGCGCGCCGATAATTTGGCTTCTAATTCTAATGAAGTCATTCTTATCCAAATAATGAGGTATTCAAAATGAAGACTACTAAAATTTTATTAGCCGGTGCATTTCTTTTAAGTTTCGGTGGCGCCTGTGGCACTGCAATGGCGTTGGATAAAGTAGACGCAGATGATTTTGTTGAAGACGCTTCAGCTGCTGGTATTGCTGAAATTGAGACGGGTAAGCTAGCGTTGCAAAAATCTGCTGCAGCCGACGTGAAAGCCTATGCTCAACAAATTATTGATGATCATAGAGCCGCAAACAAAACGTTAGCGGGGATTGCGCAGCAAAAAAAACTTAAGGTTTCTACTGATGCCGAACTAATGAGTAAAGCAAAAGCATCCATACTGAAACAACGTGACGGTCAGTCTTTTAATGAAGCCTTTGCTGAAAATCAAATTACAGCTCATGAAAAAGCGATTGAGTTATTTAATGAAGCTGCAGTATCGGATGATGTTGAATTAGCCGCTTTCGCAAAAGAAACATTGCCTAAGTTAGAGCATCATTTACACATGGCACAAGAATTAGCTAAAACCTATAAGAAAAAATAGGTGGCCAGAAAAAATAGGAAGCCATGAAAAATACATGCAGGTCATTATTCGTCCTGCATGCATTTTTTCTCAGACACACATTTATGCAATAGGAGAAACAACTATGCCTCAGGGTAGCAAAGCAACATATTCTGAAAAGCAGAAACGGAAAGCAGAGCATATAGAGTCCAGCTATGAGCATGAGGGTATTCCAGAAAAAACAGCCGCCGCTATTGCCTGGGCAACTGTTAACAAACAATCTGGTGGTGGCGAACGTTCGGGTTCAGGTAAAAATAAACCAGAGCAAGAAAAAGTAGCTGCACGTAAAGATTCAGCTCAGCATGCGATAAAGACCAAACGCGAAAAAGCTGAACCTAATGCATTTGAATTGCAAACTAAAACCAATTTATTGGCTACTGCTCGCACCAGAAATATCAGCGGTCGCTCCACTATGAACAAGCAAGAACTTATTCTTGCGCTACGAAAGCCGTAGTTTCGAAAGTCATAGCGTGGAAAACCATAGCTTTGAAAAACGTAACTTCTGAAAATGCAACTTCGGAAAATGCAGCTTCGAGAAACGCAGCTTCCAAAAATGTAGCTACAAAAATCATAGCGGCTAAGGGCGCAGCTTTTATCTATCTGGTTGAAAAGTTCAGCGCAGGAATTTTTATCCATGACTATCAATTGGGCGGAATATCTTCCTGAACTTAAATTATTGCTCGGCGCGGCTATAGCCGTTTTTATACTGGGTATAATTGCTCCCTGGCTAACCAGATTATTGATGCATCTGGCTAGCCCCTTTTCATTTGCACGCGATTTACTTGAACGTACAAAATCACCTTTTCGTTTACTGATTCCATTAGTGGGTTTGCAAATTATATTGAGTTCCGCGTCTGATAAATTTCTCTTTATCGATGCGGCGCGTCATTTTACTACGCTCGCTATTATCGCAGCAACTACATGGCTTGGCGTGAAAATCGTGCAAGCAGGGCAAGATGTTATCTTGCAACGTCACCCTACCAATGTGATGGATAATCTTGCAGCACGACGTATTCAAACCCAAACCAAAGTATTAGTGCAGACACTCAGTTTTTTTGTCATTTTATTTGGTGTTTCTTACATGTTGATGACTTTCCCGAATGCCCGTCAATTTGGCACAAGCCTCCTTGCTTCAGCGGGCGTGGCGGGCTTGGCTGTAGGCTTTGCCGCTAAACCAGTGCTCGGCAATCTCATTGCAGGTTTGCAGTTAGCAATTACCCAACCGATTAGTTTGGATGATGTTGTTATAGTCGAAAATGAATGGGGTCGCATTGAAGAAATTACTGGCACTTATGTTGTTATTCGCATCTGGGACGACCGTCGCTTAATAGTTCCATTGCAATATTTTATCGAACACCCTTTTCAAAATTGGACGCGCAAAACATCCAATCTAATTGGTTCGTTATTTTTATGGGTGGATTACTCCATGCCCCTGGAACCTTTGCGTGAAGAGCTGGATAAGTTGTGTAAGCAATCGCCTAATTTGTGGGATGGTAAGGTGTGTGTGTTACAGGTTACCGAGGCGACCGAACGAGCCATGCAATTGCGTATTTTGGTTAGCGCAAGTGATTCCTCCAGCAATTGGGACCTACGTTGTTTTATTCGCGAAAAACTTATTAATTTCATCAGCTTGAAACATCCGGAATGCCTGCCACAAATGCGCGCAAATTTACATGAAGAAACGCCAAAGGCGCCGCCGCCGGAGCAACAAATACATGCACCGGAACATCAGCCGCCGGTTTAATGTTTGCGTAAAAATAAATTATTTTATGTGCTGAAATTAATGGAATTAGCTTCCACTTCTTTATAATTTCATTTAAATCTTAGTGAACAAAAAAAATAGAAACTAATGCAGAAAAAATGTGTCATCAAGTTATGGCAAACATTTTTATAGCAATATTCAACCAAAAATTCATACGTAGAAAATGGAATACGAAATAGTAACTGAAACGCAGTAAGCGTGACGCTTAAATTTCAATTTTTTTAATTTCAGGTGAGGTTAAATTCCTCGTGGCTTGCTACAAAATGGATTTTTTATTACAAAAATATACCTCGCTGCTTGCGGTGAGGTGTTTAATTTATAGTACACATATTTTTGGAGTTCATCATGAGTAGTATTGTGAAAATTTCACAACTCAAACACCTGAGCCACCCTACTTATCAATATGCACCTAATCAGTATTCGTTGCACTTGTCGCGTCAGCGCTTAAAAAATATTTCTTCCGCAAAACAAAGAAATATTTTATTTGTTACTTCGGAATATGCTGATCTGGTTAAAGTCGGTGGGCTTGGCGATGTCTCTGCTGCGCTGCCGAAAGCACTTGCCGGGCGCCATGAAGTTCGCGTTTTAATTCCCGGTTATAGGCAAGTCATAGAAAGCGGACAACCCATCACTGTGATTGATAAAATTGAACGTTATGCTGGTATACCCGCCTGTGAAATTGGGTGTATGCGTATTAAAAATGGCCCCATTATTTACGTAATTTTATGCCCGGAACTTTATGACCGGGAGGGCAATCCGTATGGCGATGCTGCAGGTAAAGATTGGCAGGATAACCATATTCGTTTTGCTCGCCTGGGGCTTGTCGCAGCAGAAATTGCTCGCGGAAGAAGTGCATTCGCCTGGCAACCTGAACTGATTCATGCTCATGATTGGCCCGCAGCATTAGCGCCGGCTTACATGGCGTGGCAAGGTCAAACCACCCCCAGCGTTTTCACTATTCATAATCTCGCGCATCAGGGTTTGGTTGACCCAGATTGCAGCGTCGCATTAGGCTTTCCTGAGGAAGTATTTAGCATGGAAAGCATGGAGTTCTATGGCAAACTTTCTTTCCTAAAAGCTGGCATTGTGTATGCGAGCCACATCACTACCGTTAGTGAAACTTATGCGCGAGAAATTACCCAACCAGGTTTTGGTTGTGGCCTTGAAGGTTTACTTAAACATAAATTTGAACAAGATTTATTGAGCGGTATTACTAATGGAATTGATGAAAGCTGGGAACCGGGTACTGACCCTGCGTTAGTAAAAAGTTTTGCTGCTCGCCAATGGCAGGGTAAGCGCGCGAATACTCGTTATGTGGAAAATCTGTTTGGCTTACGCCCTAGTGCAGGCCCCTTGTTTGCTGTGGTATCGCGTTTGGCGCATCAAAAAGGTTTAGATCTTACTCTTCAAGTCGCCGAAACTATAATAGCTGCTGGTGGCCGCTTAGTGGTTATGGGTTGCGGAGAAACAAAACTTGAAGCGGAACTCGTAGCGCTTGCACAGCGCTATCCGCAACACATTGGCGTGCATATTGGCTTCAACGAAGCAGATGCCCGGCGTATTTTTGCCGGCAGTGATTTTCTCTTAATGCCCTCGCGTTTTGAACCTTGTGGTCTTAGCCAGATGTACGCGCAATGTTTTGGCTCGCTGCCGGTTGCTCGTCGCACTGGTGGCTTGGCCGATACTATTGAAGATGGTATTAGCGGCTTTTTATTTTGCGACGCAACTATCGAAAGTTATCGGGTTGCGGTGCAACGTGCACTCAATGTTTTTAAGCACACCAATCTGTTAAGTGCAATGCGCTGCCAGGCAATGATCTCCCCGCTTTACTGGCAAGAATCCGTACAACCTTACGATCATTTGTATCGCCGTTTGTTGGGTGAATATTGCAATAACAATACTGTCTCACTGGATAATTGGAGACGTAGATAATGTCACTTCCCAAGGAGCAACATGGTGCTTTCCCGAATAAAGATGGCACTACTCATTTTGCACTTTGGGCACCTGACGCAAACAAAGTGACGGTGCTGTTAAATAATGAAAATAGCTATGACATGCAAGCTGGTATCGATGGCTGGTTTACGACCACTCTTGAATGCGCAGTGGGTACAACTTATAGCTATCTCATCAATGACCGGCTACGAGTGCCCGATCCGGCATCGCGTGCGCAGGTGGCAGATGTGTATAGCGAAAGTCTTGTTGTTGATCAGTCTTATCCCTGGAAAACTATAACCTGGCAAGGTCGCCCCTGGCATGAAGCGATTATTTATGAACTTCATGTGGGATTGTTGGGTGGTTTTGCCAAAGTCGAGGCATACCTTTCGAATCTGGTGGAGCTCGGCATAACTGCTGTTGAGCTAATGCCTATCAATGAATTTCCCGGTAGTCGCAACTGGGGTTACGACGGGGTTTTATTATTTGCTCCCGAATCATCTTATGGCACACCTGAAGAATTAAAAAGTTTGATAGATACAGCTCACCATTTGGGTCTGATGGTTTTTGTTGATGTGGTGTACAACCATTTCGGTCCCGCTGGTAATTATTTGGAACAATATGCCAAACGTTTTTTCCGCAATGACATCCAAACGCCTTGGGGAGCGGCGATTGATTTTCGGTGCCAGCAAGTGCGTGATTTTTTCGCAGAAAATGCGCTGATGTGGATACTCGATTATCGTATCGATGGTTTGCGTGTGGATGCGGCTCACGCGATTAGCGAAAAAGATTTTTTAGTGGAACTCGCCGCACGAGTTCGCAATGCAGTGTTGCCCAGCAGGCATATTCACCTAATTCTGGAAAATGAAGACAATAGCGCGAGCTTGTTGAGCAAAGGGTTTGATGCACAGTGGAATGATGATGCTCATAATATATTTCATCACCTGCTCACCAATGAACAAGAAAGTTATTATGCAAATTTTTCTGAATCGCCCACGGCAAAACTAGCGCGCTGTTTAAGTGACGGATTTATTTATCAAGGTGAGAATAATGTTAAAGGCCATCCTCGGGGCGAGCCTAGCGCGCATTTACCACCCACTGCTTTTGTATTTTTTTTGCAAAACCATGATCAAATTGGCAATCGCGCTTTTGGCGAGCGACTGGCGTTGTTAGCCGATGCTGAGGCGCTTAAAACAGCTGTTGCGCTAATGCTACTTTCACCCATGATCCCGCTGTTATTTATGGGTGAAGAGTGGGGTTCTCGCCAACCATTTCTTTTTTTTACTGACTATGAAAAGGAATTGGCTGAAGCAGTCTGCCTTGGTAGGCGCGATGGCTTTGCCGAGTTCTCAATGTTTGAGAATGCTGCAGCCCGCGAGCAAATTCCCGATCCAAATGCAGACAGTACGTTTATACATTCAACTTTCGATCTATCCACTCACAGCTCGCTCGAACATCAGGATTGGTGGAGTTTTTATCAACAATTATTGCTATTGCGCCGTACAGAACTGTTGCCGCGATTAGTCGGCACTTATTCAAAAGGTGTAACCATACTTGCCGATCGCGCTATTACTGCCGCGTGGCAAATGGGTGATGGTTGTTTATTAAATATTTATTTGAATCTTTCTGGTATTGAAGTACCAGTACAAACATCGTGGGACAACAAAAGAATGTTGTTTAGTTATGGTGTTCCTAAATCAGCATATCAACAAGGAGTATTGCCACCACAAAGTATTTTCATCACTCTGCAAGAAAGCACTGATATAGAAAGCATGGAAATAGAAAGCACGGAAATAGAAAATACGGAAATAGAAAACATATAGATCATTCATAACGTTGAAGCTTACTACCCACTGTTCGCTAACCCACAGACATACGCACTGGATATTTGAGACAAAGGAGATCTTTGATTAGCCTTAATGTGAGCAAATCGCTATGCCTGCAGTCTGTGCCACAGTGCGGTTGCAATTCCATCGAGATTTTACGCTTGATGCGGCTGTACCACTGGTCGATTATTTTAGTCGACTTGGTATCAGCCATATTTATGCATCGCCAATCCTCAAGGCGCGAGCAGGTTCAATGCATGGTTATGATGTGGTCGACCCGAGTTGCATTAACCCTGAATTAGGTGGCGAACCAGCACTCGAACGGCTGGTTACCGAGCTGAAAAAACATCGCATGGGTTTGATTGTGGATATGGTTTCTAATCATATGGCGGTGGGAGGTAATGACAATCCCTGGTGGCAGGATGTTTTAACCTGGGGTTTAAAGAGCCCCTACGCACAATTCTTTGATATCCAATGGAACTCCCCTGATCCACTACTAAAAGGTCAATTATTGCTGCCTTTTTTACGCAGCGATTATGGTGAGGTACTTGCGGCGGGTGAAATCACGCTGCATTTTGATAGCGATCTTGGCGTGTTTTATACCCAACATGGTGATCACCATTTTCCGCTCTATCCTCCCAGCTACGGTCATATTTTTCGCAATAGCGAAAATGATTCTTTGTTCGCCTTGGTGCGGCCGTTCGAGGCGCTGGAAAGAGATCAAAATGGCTGGAATCTAGCGAAGGATTTGCATCAACAATTGAGCCGCGCCGCTCAAGATCCATCTGTCTCAGCAGCTATCGCCAATGCCATCAGTTTTTATGACGTAACGCTAAACGAACAAACCTGTCATAAAGCTTACCGCCACAAAAAAGCCGATAAAAATATCCATGCCGGTGACCTGCATCCTGATTGGCAAACCAATGAACAATTGCAGCGTTTGCATGAGCTGTTAGAGCTCCAGCATTTTCGACTGGCCAGCTGGCGCACCGCGGCAGATGACATTAATTGGCGACGCTTTTTTGATGTCAATGAACTCGGTGGTTTGCGTGTAGAGCGCCCGGAAGTGTTTTCAGCCACTCATGACAAAATCTTTTCGCTGGTGGAAAAAGGTTTGCTTGATGGGTTGCGCATTGACCATGTCGATGGCTTGGCTAACCCCCGCGCTTACTGCCGCAAACTGCGTCGTTATGTCAACAAACTAGTTGCTCAACGCCCGCCTGAATTAGCAAAGAATTCCTTTCCTATATATGTAGAAAAAATATTGGGCGCTGGCGAACAATTGCCTGCAGATTGGCAGGTGGATGGCACTACTGGCTACGAATTTATGAACCAAATTTCTCTGCTGCAGCATGATCCTCGCGGTGAACTTCCACTAGTCAATTTATGGAGCAGCACCACCGGCCGCATAGGAAACTTTACCGACGAAGCTAAAGAAGCCCGGCGATTAGTGCTGTCAGGCAGCCTGGCAGGTGATGTGGAAATGGTTGCTCAAGGGTTGTTATTGATCGCTCGCACTGATATTGCGACCCGCGATCTTACGCTCGGTGCAATTCGCCGTGCGCTAATCGAACTGGTAGTCAATTTTCCCGTTTACCGCACCTATGCCAGTGCCTACGGCCGCTCCCAACAAGACCAGATATTTTTTGCTGAAGCCCTCGCGGGAGCGCGGGTAACTCTATCGGAAACTGACTGGCCATTACTGGAATACCTTGACCGTTGGCTGGGCGGCCAGGCACTCCACAAACTGCCGCCCGGGCCTGCGCGTAAATTGTGGCGAAAAGTGCTGGCGCGTTTTCAGCAACTGACATCACCCGCCGCTGCAAAAGCGGTTGAGGATACGGCCTGTTACCGTTCGGCAGTGCTGCTATCACGTAATGATGTTGGTTTTGATCCACAACATTTCAGCGCACCGCTGGCACAGTTTCATCAGCAATCAGTAGAGCGCAGGGCGCGTTTTCCCAATAATTTACTTGCCACGGCTACCCATGATCACAAACGCGGTGAAGATAGCCGCGCACGTCTGGCAGTCATCAGCGAGCGTACCGCGTGGTGGGCAGAAAAAATTCGACATTGGAGAGCGCAGGCCACACCACTGCGAATCAAGTTAAGCGATGGCATTGCGCCTTCTGCAGAAGACGAGTTAATGCTCTATCAAACCCTGGTTGGCAGCTGGCCTTTAACCCTGGCACCGGAAGACGAACAGGGTATGGCTAGCTATCTTGAACGCCTGCTGTGCTGGCAAAAAAAAGCTGCACGTGAAGCAAAATTGCGCACTAGCTGGAGTGCGCCTAATACAGATTATGAAGCGGCTAATGCGGGTTTTTTAATTCGCTTGCTCACTGCTAATGACACTAAAGAATTGCGCCAGGATATAGCTGCAGCCGCGCAATCGCTTGCACCTGCGGGTGCATTAAACAGCCTCAGTCAATGCCTGTTGCGAATGACTGGGCCAGGAGTTCCGGATTTATACCAGGGCGCAGAATTTTGGGATTTCAGTCTTGTAGATCCCGATAATCGCCAGCCCGTAGATTTTGCTACTCGAGTTGCGGCGCTAGCCAATACAACCAATACCGGCGAGCTAATTACGCAATGGCGGGATGGCCACATCAAACAATGGTTAATTGCCCAAACTCTCTTCGCCCGCAACACCCATATTGAGCTGTTCCACCATGGCGACTATCAGCCACTTATTGTTGAAGGGGAGCAGGCTGAATGCGTAGTTGCGTTTGCGCGTAAATATCATAGTGAACACATGATTGTAATAGCTCCACGTCTGGCTGCGAGCCTACTAACAGATAGTAAGATCCCCCATATCTCGCCCCCCGCGTGGGGTGATACGCAAGTTGTCCTGCCCTCCATTTTAAGAAATAGCCGTTTTGAGAGCCCTTTCAATGCCTCATATTTTGAATTGGCGGATAGCCGCCTTTTACTCCGGGAGGCTTTAACCGAGCTCCCAGTTAACGTTCTTTTTGCTACATCTTTTGTCTAAGGAGACATCACCATGAACTCTCATGATCAACGTGTGCACGAATTTGCTTACCAAATTTGGGAATCTGAAGGGAAACCGGAAGGCCATCACCACCGGCATTGGGAAATGGCGTGCAAGCTAGCCGAGGTTTGGGTTGCTAGCAGTGCTTCACAACCATCGCCATTAACGTCGACGCCGACGTCGCTGCAAAACACCCCAATCGAACCCGTGAATGCAACTCAAGCTAATCGCCTTATCCAATCTTCGCCAGCTGTCCAGCCGGCAAAATCACTGATAGACACCGGCGTAATAGCAACAGAAACAGAAAATACAAAATCCCCAAAAAAACCAAAGCCAAAAAAGGCTAAGACCACCGAAAACGAATCAGTCTAGCGCAAGCTGAAGAGGAAGCACCTATGAACGCACAACAAAAGGCGCAGGATATTGTTCAATGCTCGCGTATAAGTGAGGGGCATCCTTTTCCACTAGGGGCAACCTGGGATGGAAAAGGGGTTAACTTCGCTTTATTTTCAGCACACGCTACCAAAGTCGAACTCTGCCTGTTTGATAGTGAAGGCAAAACTGAACTTGAGCGAATTGAGCTGCCAGAATATACCGACGAAATCTGGCATGGTTTCCTGCCAGATCTTCAACCTGGCCAGGTTTACGGCTATCGCGTATATGGGCCTTACGAGCCTGAAGCTGGCCATCGCTTTAACCATAACAAACTATTGATTGATCCCTACGCCAAGCAATTGGTGGGTGAATTAATTTGGTCAGAGAGTCTGTTTGGTTACACCATAGGCTCGCCGGATGGTGATCTCAGTTTTGATGAGCGTGATAGTGCGGCCTTTGTACCTAAAGCCAAAGTGATTGACCCGGCCTTTGACTGGAATGGTAAACAAGCGAAGCGAATTGCGGCAGATAACACCATTATTTACGAAACCCATGTGCGTGGTATCAGCATGCGCCATCCATCGGTACCGGAGAACTTGCGCGGAACCTTTGCCGGCTTAACCCATCCAGATTTATTGCAACACATTAGCAAGCTGGGTATCACCAGCGTTGAGTTATTGCCTGTTCACGCGTTTGTGCATGACAACCACTTGCTGGAGCAAGGTTTGCGCAACTATTGGGGGTATAACAGCATCGCCTTTTTAGCGCCCCACGCGGAATATCTTGCCAGTGGCGAGCTGCGCGAATTCAAAGAAATGGCCGTAGCCTTACACGATGCCGAGCTTGAGCTAATTCTGGATGTTGTTTACAACCATACTGCTGAAGGTAGTGAGTTGGGCCCCACCATTTCAATGCGCGGCATAGACAATGCGACCTACTATCGATTAATGCCGGACAACAAACGTTATTACATCAATGACTCTGGAACGGGTAATACGCTGGATCTCGGTCATCCATGTGTACTGCGTTTAGTGACAGATTCATTGCGTTATTGGACTACCGAAATGGGGGTGGATGGTTTTCGCTTTGACCTGGGAACCATACTTGCGCGCGAAAAAACCGGTTTCAATGAACGCCATGGCTTTCATCTAGCCTGCCGGCAAGATCCAACCTTAAGCCAGCTAAAACTCATTGCTGAACCTTGGGATTGTGGCCCGGGTGGCTATCAGGTAGGTGCTTTTCCGCCCGGCTGGTTCGAGTGGAATGATCGCTTTCGCAATACTGTGCGCGCCTTTTGGCGTGGCGATCAAGGCAAGCTCCCCGAGCTCGCCAGCCGTCTTACGGGATCGGGTGATTTGTTTAATTGGGGCGGCCGCAGGCCGTTTGCCTCGGTTAACTTCATCACCGCCCATGACGGCTTTACGTTGCGCGATTTAGTCAGTCATAACGATAAGCACAACGAAGCCAACGGCGATGAAAATCGCGATGGCACCGACAACAATTTATCATCCAATTACGGTGCTGAAGGCCCTACTGATGACCCGCACATTACCGCGGTGCGCTTGCGGCAAATGCGTAATCTTTTGAGCACTCTATTCCTTGCACAGGGCACGCCCATGCTGGTTGCGGGCGATGAATTTGGCAACAGCCAACAAGGCAATAATAATGTGTATTGCCAAGATAACGAGCTTGGGTGGTTGGATTGGAATCTGAATGATGAAGCAAAAGGTTTACTTGAATTCACCCGGCGGCTTATTAGTTTGCGCCTTACCCATCCTATTCTTCATCGCGGGCGTTTTTTAGTAGGCGCTTACAACGAAGAATTGGGGGTGAAAGATGTTACCTGGCTTACACCTTCTGGAGCGGAAATGACCAGTGAGTTATGGGAAAGCACTGACGTATCCTGTGTGGGTATGATAATGGACGGCCGCGCGCAGCCCACCGGAATTCATCGCTGTGGCGACGACGCAACTTTGCTGCTAATTCTCAATGCACATCAGGGCGCGGTAAATTTTACCTTACCTGAAGTTTCACAAGGCATCGGCTGGCTTCGTCTGCTGGACACCAACTGCCCGGAACAAGACAGTAGTGACGACTATCAATTCGCACAGGAATTTATTGCAACTGGGCGCTCGCTAATATTATTTGAATTGCAGAAAAAAAATGCGACGAAGGTTGCACGATGAATATCCATAGAGATGCGTTATCCAATTCTGATATACCTATTATTTTTGCAAAAAAAATGCAGACAGAAAACAACGTAGAAATTATGCAGCCTCATAATAAAATTCGCATACTAACCTTAAATATGCATAAAGGTTTTACCGCGTTGAATCGGCGTTTTATTTTGCCCGAGCTGCGCGAAGCAGTACGCACCTTGTCTACTGATATTGTTTTTCTGCAAGAAGTTCACGGCACCCAACACGAGCATGCAGCGCGTTTTTCCAACTGGCCATCCACATCGCAATATGAATTTTTGGCTGACAGTATGTGGCCAGAATATTCATACGGGCGCAATGCTATTTATCCTCAGGGTGATCACGGCAATGCATTGCTGTCTAAGTTTCCTATTATTCGCTACCAAAATCTTAATGTATCGATTGGCAGAATTGAACAGCGTGGCTTACTTCACTCGGTACTGAGAGTGCCCACCGGAATACCAAGTGATCATAAAGAAGTGCACGCAATTTGTGTGCATTTAGGATTGCGCGAAAACCATCGACGGCGGCAATTGGAACAGTTATGTCAGCTAGTAGATGCCTTGCCTGAAACTGAAACCATTATTATTGCCGGCGATTTTAATGATTGGCGCAAACGCGCTGATGCGGTGCTGGCTGGCTCTGGTTTTAAAGAAGCCTTTGTAAATGAATTTGGTACATCTGCAAAAAGTTTTCCAGCGCGCTTTCCATTATTTTGTTTGGACCGAGTTTACGTACGCAACGCTACTACTCACAATCCGGAGGTTCTCCAACGCCAACCATGGTCGCATTTGTCTGATCATGCGCCTTTATCCGTGGAGATACATTTATGAACGATTCCTGGTGCGACAATAACGATGTAAAACTTTTGATTAACGGCGAAGAATTTTTCCCCCGCGTGTTCGAATGCATTCGCAAAGCAAGCAAGGAAATTTTGTTAGAAACTTTTATCCTGGCGGAAGATAAAGTCGGTAAGGCGTTACAGCTAACACTCATCATGGCTGCGAGGCGTGGCGTACGTGTCGAAGTTACAGTTGACGGTTATGGTACTTCCCAATTGAGTAAAAAATTCGTTGACGATCTGATTAATGCAGGTGTAAAACTTCATATATTTGATCCTCAGCACACCTTTGGTGGAATACGCCTTAATCTATTTCGTCGCCTGCATCGTAAATTGGTGGTGATAGATGGCGAGTTGGCATTTGTAGGCGGGATTAATTTTTCTGCAGATCATCTCGCGGATTTTGGGCCACAAGCAAAGCAAGATTATGCTGTTGAATTACGCGGCCCAATCGTGGCAGATATTCGTGACGCTTGCTTGCAATTATTAATCAGTGCCGCTAGTAAAAAATATTCCGTTGAATATAAAAAGTATGAAAAATCACCATCGCAACCGCCTTGCGGTAAAATTCGGATGTTGCTTGCCATACGCGATAATCAACGGCACTCAAAAGATATTCAACGCCAGTATCTACTCGCTATTAGATTAGCCAAACAAAGAATCGTTATTGCCAACGCCTATTTTTTTCCTTGCTTTAAATTATTGCGTGAATTGCGTCGTGCTGCGCAGCGTGGCGTAAAAGTTACTTTGATTTTACAAGGGCAGCCGGATATGCCATGGGTTAGTGCGCTAACACGTTTGCTTTACAGTTATTTATTGCGCGCAGGCGTCACAATTTATGAATACCGCCAGCGGCCATTGCACGGAAAAGTTGCATTAGTAGATGACGAATGGGCTACTGTCGGCTCAAGCAATCTTGATCCGCTGAGCTTATCTTTAAATCTTGAAGCAAATGTTATGATTTTAGATGCGAAATTTAATCGAATGCTTTATGGCCATTTTCAGGAGCTATCAAAGGCTCATTGCACGCCCATTAATACACAGGTAGCAACACGTGGTTACTGGTGGAAAACGCCGTTAATTTTTCTTAGCTTTCACTTCTTACGCAGCTTTCCCGCTACCCTGGGATGGTTGCCAGCACATAGTCCAGTAATAAAATTGATTAAATCGAGTAAACCTTTGCAAGACACAAAATTAACAAATACTAATATTGCGATCCATGAAAAAAAAAGTAAAAATATTTCCAAAAATTCATACTATGAAAAGGAAAGCAGCTAATGACTACATCGGAATCCACTATTAAGGCACATCCTGTAGCAAGGCCTGCCACACCCTCTCCTGGGCGAGGTCGAAAATGGTTGTGGGGAAAACGCATATTAATGGCTGGTTTTTTTATAGTGGTATTTTTCCTGCTCCTTATGATATTTAAAAAAATAGATTGGGTGGAAGTAAAGTCGGCGTTACATGCCTATAAACTCAGTACCTTAAGCATTGCTTTCCTGGTTGCAACAAGTAGTTTCGTGGTGCTTTGTTGTTACGATTTACTTGCGCGAAAATATACACGCCACACGTTACCTGCACGTCAAATTTTACCTTTAGCCTTTGTCTGCAGTGTTTTCAATCTTAACTTGTCATGGGTGGGCGGATTCTCATCGCGCTATCGGCTTTATTCCCGCTTGGGGTTGAATACAGCCACAATAACCCGGATTATAAGTTTTAACCTGGTTACCAATTGGCTTGGTTACTTTATTGTTGCAGGAGCCATTTTTTCCCTGGGGTTTTTAGACTTACCCGATAACTGGAAAATAGGCGAAACCTTATTACAAATAATAGGTTTTATGTTGCTGTTGGGAGCGCTGGGTTATTTTCTGGCATGTTGTTTTGCAAAGCGTCGCAGTTTTAAAATTTATAAACAGCAAGTCACTTTACCCACATTTAAAATTGCACTTAATCAAGCCGGACTTGCCATAACCAACTGGTGTTTAATGGCACTAATTATATTTGTACTATTTCTCGGTAAGGTACCTTACCCGACAATATTAGGAGTTTTATTAATTAGTAGCATTGCCGGAATTATTACACACATTCCTGGAGGCCTTGGTGTTATTGAAACGGTTTTTTTAGCGATGCTAGACCAGCGAGTCTCCAACGGTACTATTCTCGCCGCTTTAATTGGCTATCGCTTTATCTATTTCCTAATACCTTTAGCAATAGCGTTTGTTGTTTATTTAGTGCTGGAATCGCGTGCGAAAAAAATGTCTCACGCGTAATTAAACAAACCAGGCAATTAAAAAAACTGATCGCTGCGAGGGCTACAAGTACATGGCTACAAGTGTGATGACCGGTCAGGCTGACTACAAGATACATAACCTGCAGTATTAGGGCAGTCTGTTATCATGCCGTAAACAAAAAAGCCTACGAGTAAAACTCCCAGCACACCTAAAATTACACTAATTGTTTTAGATATTTTCATCGTTAGTTCCATTATTGTTAATAGGGTTTTTAAATGCGAATCTGGCCATTGCGGAGCTGCATGCGGGTAAGGTTTTTAATGGATGCTCGTTGGTAGCTATGGCGATCCCTATTCTCTTCATCCGATTCGTAAATAGAATCTTTTGGTGCGTGACTTTTTGCAATTTTACGCGCCGCTGATTTTCGTGGCTGCTCGCCTACATGACGAATTAGTTTACCACTACAAAAATCGCTATAACTGTTTTCATCTCTGTTCATAATCGGCTCCTGAGAATTCCTCAATTCAGATTTGTAGAAGACACCAAGTTCGATGTCGCATTGCAAACGTTAAATAAAAATTTGATTATCGTCGGTGTGTTAACGCTCTTATAAAAACATTGTATTAACAGGCTTAATCTAGCGAAATATGAGATTTGAATAAGTGAGGTGACGCACAGACTGAGTTAGGTTTGGCGCTTATTGTTGGGCCATAGATTGGCTTTGCGTAAAGACTTCCTTGCATGCACTAATCTAGAATTAATGTTCAATAAACAATGTTAAATAAACTATGAGGGCATCAGCCATGTTAACTTCAGCAAGCAACGTAAAATCAGAATTCAATAGCGGAAAAAATCAACTGCAAAATGCTTCATCTGATCTCTCCCACGAATTCAAAAGTTTTGTGTGCGATATTGAAAACCTAATTAAAGAAACAGCATCACTCACCGGTGATGATTTAGCCAAGGCAAAAACCAGGATCGCTCAACGTATTGAAGTCGCAAAACAATCTGCTGGCGAAGTGGGTAGTTCACTCGCGCAACAGGCGCGCAAAACTGCAGAAGTAACTAATCAATATGTTCATGATCAACCTTGGACAGTGATTGGCGCAGGCGCCGCGATTACCTTTCTGCTCGGCTTTTTACTTGCGCGTCGCGATTAAAATATTCCTATTACTTGCAAAGCTTTTTAACTACAACTTTTAACTACAGCAGCATGGATTGCTCCTGTAGTCTTTTATCGTTACCAGTTCAATGCTAGCCTCGCTTATCATTATTTTTTAACCCATAAAATTTGTAGTATTTAAACCCGATACGAAGTACAACATGACTATTCATTTTAGGGAAAGTCTGTGCGCTTTACGAAAAGTCAGTACGTTGATGGTTGCGAAGCATCGGCAATGCATTACTGACGAGTAACCTGGAAAAATCTTCTGCAGGCATTGGTGAGCTTAAGTACAAACCTTGCGCCTCATCGCATCTATGGCTGCGCAAAAAAGCAAATTGCTCCAGCGTTTCTACGCCTTCAGCAAGCACTCGCTGCTTCAGATTTTTTCCCATGGCGATGATGGCGCTAACGATCGTAGCATTGTCGTTTTCCCTAGCGTGATCGCGCATATCCAGGTCGCGCATAAAAGAGCTGTCAATTTTCAAAGTGCCAACAGGAAAGCGTTTTAAATAACTAAGACTAGAGTAACCTGTGCCAAAATCATCGATAGTTAGCTGCACTCCTATAGCTTTAAGTGATTCCAGCAGCGTCACAGAGAGCTCTGCATCGCGCATAAGAATAGTTTCAGTAAATTCCAACTCCAGATAGTAAGGCGGTAAACCAGTTTCCCGTAAAACTTGAGAAATTCCGTCGAGAAAGTATTTATGTTTTAATTCTGCAGCAGAAATATTAATGGCAATAGGCATAATTCGTAGCCCCGCATTTAACCAGGTGCGAAGTTGCTGGCAAGCCTCGCGTAACACCCAGCCACCGATGGGAATAATAAGCCCACACTCTTCGGCAATGCTTAAAAATTCTGCGGGATAAATGAGACCTAACTTGGGGTTTTGCCAGCGAATCAGCGCTTCTGCGCCAACAATAATGCCTGAGGCGATATCGATTTTAGGTTGGTAGTGCAATATAAATTCTTGTTGTTTAATTGCGCGACGCAGGCTCGCTTCAATAAATGAACGCTGCATAGCACGCGCATTCATTTCCATTTTAAAAAACTGAAAATTATTCCGACCGATTATTTTTGCATGATACATGGCTGCATCAGCATTCTGCATCAGCGCTTCTGCATTTTTACCATCGCCAGGATAAACACTAATACCTATGCTTAAGGTGATGTGTAGCTCATGCACACCAATAAGATGCGGTTCCGAAAAAGCTACAAATAATTTTTCAGCCGTGAGGGCTGCATCTTGTGGGCGTTCAATCTCACTTAATAAAATTACAAACTCATCGCCACCTTGACGACATACGGTATCTGTCGCGCGTACGCAGCTAACTAAACGTTCAGCCACGGATTGTAAAAGTTGATCGCCAATTGCATGGCCCAAGGAATCATTAATATGTTTAAAAAAATCCAAATCAATAAATAGGAGTGCAACTTGCATGTTATTGCGATACGCCAAGCCTATTGCCTGTGATAAGCGCTCAGTCAACAACAAACGGTTGGGTAATCCTGTTAGAAAGTCATGCTGTGCCAAATGCGTCATTTTTAATGCTGTGGTGCGCGAATCGTCGGCATTGTGAAATATAATCACTGCGCCCGTGGCTTTTCCATCGCGGTTATAAATTGCTTTGATAGAGTTTTCAATAACGCATTCAGTGCCATCGGAGCGCAGTAATATTGGGTTGGCTTCCAATGTTACTATTTCATTTTCGTGAATAATTCTTGTTGTGGAATTAATTACTGCTTTGCGCGTTGTGCTATTAATAATGTTAAAAACTTCAGCAATAGGGCGCCCAAGGGCATCATTTTGCGGCCAACCTGTCATTATTTCGGCCGCGCGATTGATATAAATTAAATTGCCTGCAAGATCAATGCTTAGCACAGCATCGCCGATTGCATTCAGTGTAATCCGTGAACGCTCTCTTTCCTCGAATAATTCTTTTTCGACGGCACACACCACTAGCTCATGTTTTTTATGTTCTGTTATATAACGTAAAGCTCGCGGCAGCCAGTAACTATTAATATGGTTTTTGGTAAAAAAATCATGTGCACCACGCGCAAAAATTTGTTGTGCTCGCTCTTCATTATTATCCAGCACTAATATTAATGAGTCGGGTGCCGCTTGAACAACCTGATCGAATGCGGCAAGGCTCTGGTCACTATTTGGTGTAATGTTCGCTCGGTTTTCGCCGCGAGATACAAAATTAGAAGCAGAATTCAACGAAGTGTTAAGGGTAGAATTAAGAGAGCAATTAAGAGAAGAGTCAGAGAGCATCAAATCAAGGATAACGACATCAATAGGTTCGTGTTCAGACCCGCTCTTGAGTCGAGCCAAACCCGCCGCAAGCGATGTCACCCACTGTATGCAATATGGGTTGTCCTTTACGTTCGAAAGTGCCGCCTGTACAAGCTCCGCATCATCAGCATTGTCTTCAATGAGCAAGATGTTTATCAGCGTTTTACTCACCATAGGTATCCAGAAAAATTTACGTTAGTTAATTGAAACAGCTTTAATTTCCGGCATTTCTATTGCGGTTCAGTCAATCCAGTAATCTAGTGTCAATCCAGCAACCTAGTACGGTTTCAGAAAGCGGCATAGCAATAACTTAACATCTAGCAATACCGTATAAATAACCCAATATAGCTAGACTAGTCTTACTGCCGGCGCTACTCAGTACGCTGACACACAGATACTAAACAGCCCGCCAGCGTTGCAAAGCGAGGGGTCATGTATCCTCACTGCCTGCCAGCAGCACTGCTTCCACTCCGCATGCGCATTGCTTTTTTAATGGCGTAAAAATCTATATTGTGAATAAGTTCCCAATTATTTTTTTGTGCCACTACTAAATATCTGCAATTTTATCTTTCACTTTAATGACTAAAAAATTTCGAAAAAATATTAAATTAGTGAAAATTTATTTAATAGTTATTACATATTTTTATGTGAGTTGTCGAACAGATCATGGCATCTTTAAGCAATATTATTTGCTGCGAAAGTGCAAGGCATTTAGCCGCGCTCTCTATTTACCTAATACTTAAATGAGCAGGAGATTTAAAATGAACTATGAAACTCGCGACACTTATGGCATGTACAAAACCAATCATCATTCTGGCCCAGGCCCGCAACTTATGGGCGCGAATACATTAATTGGTAACGATGTGTGTAATCTTGATGATGAAGATATTGGTGACATCAAAGAAATTATGTTGGATGTATCCGGCGGCGAAATTGCTTATGCAGTTCTGTCTTTTGGAGCCTTCCTCGGCATGGGCGAAAAGCTTTTTGCAGTACCTTGGAGCTCACTGAAATTGGATACGGAAAACAAACGTTTTATTCTTGATATTAGTAAAGAGCGTCTTAAAACTGCACCAGGGTTTGATAAAGATGATTGGCCAAATTTTGCTGATCCAACTTTAACAAAAAATATTCAATCCTATTACCAAGCCAGATCTCGTTCCTAGTTAAAGTGGCAAAAATCTTAATTGATAAAAAGTTAAGCTGATAAAAAAGAAAAGATTGTATTTTATCATCGTGAATCGGCCCCCGCATATATGGGGGCTTTTAATTTGTAAATGTTAATTTTCCACTAAAATATTTTTCTATTAGCGTGCGTTAACACACGGAGACCGGAAATATTAATTTTTATTCTAGGCAACATAAATTGAATGCCACGCAATTCTGCTACGGTATTATTTATTAATCAGCACTATTTATTAATCAGTACTATTTATCAAGCAGCACTATTAAACGCTACCACTGACTGGAGATTGTTATGGAAACTCGCAATGCACAATTTACAACGACTGAATTTAGCAGAGAGGCGGCAACGTCTTCGATGCCTTATTTAAGTGCGGTATCCTGGGGTGCCATTTTTGCAGGCGCAGGTGCTGCGGCTGCCTTATCGCTTATTTTATTATTGTTAGGTATGGGCTTAGGTTTGTCAGCTGTATCGCCTTGGGCGCATGCAGGAGTTAGTGGAACCACATTCGGCTTAACAACGATTTTATGGATAACCATTACATCAATAATTGCTTCCGCAATTGGCGGTTACCTTGCGGGTCGTTTGCGCACGCGCTGGACTGCAACGCATGTCGACGAAGTACATTTTCGCGACACCGCGCACGGTTTTTTAGCTTGGGCAATAGCTACCTTGGTTACTGCTACCTTATTAACATCTGTCATTTCATCAATAGTGAGTGGCGCTGCTCAAGCTGGAGCATCTCTTGCGGGGGCTGGCATTGCGACGGCAGCAACTGTTGCAGGCACTGCTGCTGGCGCTACAGCAAATAACGATGGTGTCAAAACGGAATCCGACAATAAATCATTAACTTATTTTATGGATACATTGCTGCGTAAAGATGCCAATACTGCAACGAACAACGCTTCGTCGAACGCCGACAGTGCTGCTTCAGCAAACGATGCGCCGGCAACTGGCACTGCAGCTGCTAAAGCTGAAGTAACTCGTATTTTTGCAAATGCACTTTCGACAGGTAAATTGCCAGCGGAAGATATTCGCTACGCCGCACAAGTAATCGCGCAGCGCACCAATTTAAGTCAGCAAGATGCGGAAAAGCGCATTGTAGATACCTTCAATACTCTACAAGCAAAACTGCGCGAAGCAGAAACTGCTGCAAGAGCTGCAGCAGATCAAGCGCGTAAAGCGTCTGCTTATGGCTCCTTGTGGTTGTTTATTTCGTTGCTTGTCGGTGCTTTTGTTGCCAGTTTAACGGCGGTTTACGGCGGTCGCCAACGTGATTTGTAAGTAACATTTATTCATTCTATTTAGGAGAACTATTATGCGCTCTATACTTTTATATTTATTAGGTATACCAATTCCAATCATTATTTTAATTGCCTTATTTGTGCGTTAACTTTTAAAGCCTAGGCAATTATTTCAAAACCACGATTTTAATATCAGACAGGAAATAAATTATGACCACTACAACGACAACAGCACCGGCAACAACAGCCAAAGCTAAATCAACCACACCAGTAGCAAAAGAGGCAACTGCACTTTTACGTGCGGATCATAAGCTTGTTAATGGTTTGTTTTCTGAATATGAAAAAGCTCGTTCAGTGAATAAAAAGAAAGAATTGGTTGCCAGAATTTGTACAGAACTAAGTGTTCATGCGCAAGTTGAAGAAGAAATTTTTTATCCGGCAGTTAAACTTGCATTGAAAGATAAGGAATTAATTCCAGAGGCAACGGTTGAGCACGCTACCTTGAAAGAGTTAATTGCTCAGGTTGAAGGCGTTGAACCAGATGGTGAGATGTTTGATGCCAAAATTAAAGTTATGTCTGAATATGTAAAACATCATGTTAAAGAAGAGCAGAACGAAATATTTCCAAAAGCTAAAGCAAGTAATTTAGATTTAGTAGAACTTGGTACGAAATTAGCAGCACGTAAAGCAGAGCTGTTGGCCGAACGTAAATAAACGAACGAATCGTAAGCTACGTATTTAATTTAAAAGCTTTAATACGCCATATAACTGCTATCAAAAGCGGTTATATGGCGTATGATTAATGCGACGGATCTATATTTACTTTAATTTAACCTAAAATGGAGAAGTGTCAGAAATGCCCACCGCAAAAGAATTTGGTAAAACTGCAAAAAGAAATGAAATTAATGCACCAACTTTGGACATCAATTTTCTCAATTGGCTGACTACCATGAATACAGAAAAGAAAATTGACAATTTCGTGCAATGGTGGGAAGGTTGGTACGAAGCCTTAGATGAAAGTCTTTCGCTGCAGAGTGGTAAATTTATTAAAAATCAATCGCAGTCTTTCTGCTAAAAAATTCTCCACTCATAGCTAAATAGTGAGCCACAAGGGGATTTTTATCTTTCACTGCAAAATGAAATTTCCTTAAGGAGAGTAAACCCATGATTCACTTATCCCAACATCAAGAATACTCTGCCCGTTACGGCCTTAAAAGTGCTTTAAATAAAGGTGTAGCCAATGCTCTTGAAGTCGCGCAGAAAATTGCCGAAGAAAAATATCGCGACCTGATGGGGCGCGACATTTTTATTAGCGAAATTTCGGATATTCATCAGTTAATAGTAGAGTTGAGTAACTGGACTGCGACTCAGGAAAATCTACCTGACAATACAGTTACGCATTAGCTTCTAACATTGCGTAAATTAATGTTTTGCGGGAGTCATGTGACGAGTATCTAAAAGTATTAGATGACATCGTAACAATCACCCATGACGGCTTGAATTATTTTTTTTGCAATCTTCGTTTCATCTGTGCTGGATATTTCTGTTATAACTACAATTTTTCCTTCCAAAATAGCGTCGTAAATAAGGATATCTTTTAAAATGATATCGTTTAATGCTGCGACACGGCTGTCTTTAACTACACCATTCGGGAGTGCCGCATATTTCCCCAAAAGATGCACATTTCTGCGCTTAAAACCATTTGCAATAAGTTTGGCAATAACGCTTTCGGCCTGCTCATGATATGTAAAAAATCCAGCTATATAATCACTACACTCATTCATAGTTTACCCCTAAGCTACTTCTAAAAAATATTTGCTACTTAAAGCTACCGGTGAGCATCCATACTCCACTTCGCTCATTGCTAGGTTGGATTTAGCGACGCCCGAACAGTAAAAACAAAACGACAATAATTAATAATAAGCCTACGCCGCCACTAGGTGCATAGCCCCATGAATGGCTGTGCGGCCACGCAGGAAAGACACCGACCAGTATCAGAATTAGAACAAGTAATAAAACATTTCCTAAGCTCATATATTTTTCCTAAAAGTTGTTTGTTA
Source organism: Gammaproteobacteria bacterium (assembly GCA_025362015.1). Taxonomy (GTDB): domain Bacteria; phylum Pseudomonadota; class Gammaproteobacteria; order Pseudomonadales; family Cellvibrionaceae; genus Cellvibrio. The sequence goes on from JANYIO010000183.1 coordinate 40,169, forward strand.
AATAATAAAAGTTGATAATTAAGCAATAAATAATTAAGCAATAAATAGTAAAGGAATAATTGAAATAAACATTTACCTGGCACCAATGCTAAATTCTTCCCCGACTACTACCGACACAGGCTGTTATTTTTTACACAATCTGTGCGCAGACTTCCATGGCGAATTAATCAACCCAGTGATAAAATAAAATATCGCACACCAGACCTAATTGATGCTGAAGCAAAGCGGCAGTATATATCCGTGCGCAAACACACACAGAAGCGGAAAAGCTGATAGGTTTAATAACTTATAGAGTGTAATGAATGGGGCAGAACAGCTAGTGCAGAACAACTAGTGCAGAACGAACGCTGCTCGTTATTTTTTTGCTAAATTATCCACCTCGCCGTAAGCAGCGAGGTATATTGTTGTTCTAAAAATCTAATTCGTGGCATGCCACGGAGAATTTAATCCTCGCTTGCGAAAATATTTAATGAGGCAAAGATACAAAACAAGGAGTATTCAGTTTCCAATTTGCATTAATTAAGCCATTGTTTGGCGAGAAAGTTTAATGGCGCAAGTTTGCTGGTCCCTTGGCTAAATGCCATTTGGTGTAATTAGACGACATTATGTTAGGCAACACACGGACAATGAGCGTCAATCCCTAGATTATGCATGTTTATATGTTAAAAATTACTGATGTATCATAATGCGAGTAACTGGGGTTGGGTTATTTGTCAGGCGTGATTTGCTTGTGAAATTGACACATAAAAACACAATATTTGAGTGGTCAACCCTGAATGCAGTATCAAGAAGCTACCGTTGATGGAACAGATATTCACAATTGGATTCCTTAATTATAGCGATTTCTTTAAATTTTTTTACCCACTACTGAAACATTGCTAGTTCAGTCAGAGAGTAGTTTTATTATGCCATCAACAAGTACCCGTAAAAATATTTTCATACTCGCGCTGCCAACTATTCTAGTGGTAATGATTGCGGCGACATTGTTTTGGTTTTTTGATCGTATAAAAGAAACCGATAAAATGCGCGATCAAGCCCAGCTTTCAGTCAATACTGCGCATGCCGTATTGGTATCTCTTGTCACCGCTGAAACTGCAGTTCGTGGCTATATATTGACTGACTCTGAAGACACGCTTAAGCCTTATGAAGCTGCACGTGTTAATGCCGTTAATTCATTGCAACAGTTGCTCGAGGTTTCCGTTGCACCTGCGGCATTGGAACAAGTCAATATAATTGCCCCTCTGGTCAACCAGAAAATTGAGCGCCTTGCGTACACTCTAGAACTGAAAAAAACATCCCGCGACGACGAGCTCATGGCGAGGCTCCGCAGCGGTGAGGGCACTCGGCTGATGGACTCAATTCGCACAGAGCTGAATAAATATATCCAATTTCAAACTACCCAGCTCGATTATTACGCAAATGAATTTAGAGCCAATATGAGGTTCTTATTTTCCTTCATCATTTGTACCAGTATTTGTTTGCTGTTATTTGCCCAGGGATTTGCTTATGGAATTTATCGCAATATTCATTTGCGCTTGATAAACCTGATGCATCAGGAAACGCGACGCTCGCTTGCCACCCAGGAAGCCATGAACCAACAATTAAATCTGGCTTACATGACTTTGCGCGACAGTGAAAAGAAATTGGATGTAACACTTAATTCAATTGGCGATGCGGTAATAGCCACCGACCGCGAAGCGCGAGTCACTTTAATGAACAGTGTTGCTGAACAACTTACTGGATATACGCAAGAATTTTCGCTGGGCCGATCTATCGCTGAAGTATTTCAACTAACCAGTAAGGTGAATAGCCAACCTTTAGCCATTCCCGTGTTAGAGACATTGGAAGATGGCGTGGCGAAAACATCTAATGATGCAATTCTGGTAGGGCGCGATGGTAGCAAACGCAATATTGCGGATAATTGTGCAGCTATTCGCGATCACGATGATCAGGTTATTGGCGCGGTAATGGTATTTCGCGATGTGACCGAAGAATATATTTCGCAGCAAGCTTTGGTTGATAGTACGGCACTGCTGCAAACTATCCTCGCTACTGTAGTAGACGGCATAGTAACGTTTGACGTGCGCACTAATTTGATTGAAACAGTAAACTCAGCCGCCGAAAAAATGTTTGGTTATAGTGAAGCAGAGCTGATTGGTAAACGTTTTAGCGCCATAATTCCGGAGCTCAGTGAAGATAAGGGATTACTGCATTATTACGATACGAGCGTGGACGAACGTGCAAATGGAATGCCGCGTGAAGTGAGCGGAAAATTTAAAAATGGCCGGGCTTTTCCACTGGAAATTACGGTGAGTGAAATGCATTTGGATGGCCAGCGTTATTTCACTGCAGTGTTACGCAATATTACCGCGCGTAAAAATGCCGAAGCGATAATGCGCGAATCTGAAGATCGCTATCGCAGTCTGTTTAATACAATTGACGAAGGTTTTTGTACCATCGAAATGATTTATGAAAATGATAAGCCAATTGATTATCGTTTTTTAGAAGTGAACCCTTCATTTGAGAAGCAGACCGGATTGCCCAATGTTACTGGCAAACGAGCTCTTGATCTTATGCCTGACTTCGAGACAGGTTGGTTTGAAGCTCTTGATCGAGTAGTGACGACCGGTGAATCCGTTCGTTTCGTGCAATATCAGCATACGCTGAAACGTTGGTTCGATATTTATGCCTGCCCTGAGAAGGGTGAAAATAATAAAAATATTATTATTTTACTGACCGATATTACGGAACGAAAACACGCGGAACAAGCATTGCGTGAAAGTGATGAGCGTGTCCGTTTGGCAACCGAAGCTACCGGCGTTGGTATTTGGGAATGGGATTTAACTCAACAAAAAATGCATTGGGATGCCCAAATGTTTCGCATATATGACATGACTCCCAGCGCCGACGGGTTTGTAGAATATGATGATTGGGCCAGCTACTTAATACCCGAAGAGCTGCGTACTCAGCAAGCCACATCATCGCAAATAATTAATGTGGGTGAGCAAACAACGCGTGAATTTCGCATGAAACGTGAAGGCGAAAAAAAGTTCCGCTATATTCGCTCAGTGGAAATTATGCGCACAAATGCGCAGGGACAAGTCGAATCAATTGTCGGAACCAATCTTGATATTACGGAAACCAAGCAAACAGAAAAAAGGCTGCGTGAAAATGAACGTCATTTGCGCGCCGTTATTAACGCACTACCTGTAGCAATTTACACCACTGATGCTGATGGCGCGCTTACGCACTTCAATCAGGCAGCGGTTGAATTTTCCGGACGCACACCAGAATTAGGTAGTGACCATTGGTGCATTAGCCTGAAACTCTTTCGCCCGGACGGCTCATATTTACCGCATGATCAATGCCCAATGGCAACTGCGTTGAAAGAGAATCGTCAGATTTTGGGTGCAGAGGCCATTGCCGAGCGACCGGATGGCGCGCGCGTTTGGTTCAATGCTTACCCTACGCCTTTATTCAATGACGATGGCAAACTCGTTGGCGGCATTAATATGCTGGTTGACATTACCGAACGAAAACATCTCGATCAAGTTATCCTCGAAAATAATATTGAATTGAAAAAAGCAAAACATTTAGCGGATAAAGCGAACCTTGCCAAGTCAGATTTTCTATCCAATATGAGTCATGAATTGCGCACGCCCTTAAGTGCGATTTTAGGTTTCGCACAATTAATTGAAGCGAGTAATCCACCGCCAACGCCTAATCAAAAACGCAGTGTCGACCAAATTTTACAGGCTGGCTGGTATTTGCTGGATTTAATTAATGAAATTCTCGATCTCACGTTGATTGAATCCGGCAAATTGTCATTATCAATGGAGCCCGTTTCACTCAGTGCGCTCCTGCGTGAATGCCAAACCATGATCGAACCACAAGCACTGAGTCGCAATATCACGTTAGATTTCCCCATGCTGGATAATTCGTTCAATGTCAATGCAGATCAAACACGCCTGAAGCAAATCCTGATTAATCTGCTTTCCAACGCAGTAAAATATAATCGCGAAAACGGCAAAATCATTGTCACCTGCTTCGAGAGTACGCGGCAACGATTGCGCGTTTGTGTGGAAGATACAGGTGCCGGTATAGAACCAGAAAGCCTGGCACAATTATTTCAGCCGTTTAATCGTCTGGGCAAAGAAAATGGCCCTGAGGAAGGCACCGGTATTGGTCTGGTCATGACTAAACGGCTAATTGAATTAATGGGCGGGAAAATCAATGTTGAGAGTAAAGTTGGCGAAGGTACTGTCTTCTGGTTTGATCTGGAAATGGTTGTGCAAAACCCGAGTGAGTACAACGCTGATTTGAATTCAGATTACATGCCTTTGGAAAAAATTGACGGCGACGCCACGAAACGCAGGGTTCTTTATGTTGAAGATAACCCGGCTAATTTAATGCTGGTGGAAGACATAATAGCAACACGTACCGACATAGATTTGTTGTCTGCCCGAGATGGCTATCAAGGTATTGAACTTGCACGGCTTACGCAGCCAGATTTAATTTTGATGGATATTAATTTGCCTGGCATCAACGGTACAGAAGTTTTGAAAATTCTCGCCAAAGATGCAATGACAACCCATATTCCGGTAATTGCTCTCAGTGCAAATGCGATTCCGCGCGATATCGAGAAAGGTTTGCGCGCTGGATTTTTCCGTTACCTTACCAAGCCTATTAAAATTAACGAGTTTATGAGCGCCCTTGATTTAGCCCTGGAAGTTGGTGCAAGAAAATCAACTCAAGTAAACGAAGAGAAAATAATATGAAACTAACTGAAGCTGACATTCTCAATGCAAGCATTTTGATAGTAGATGATCAAGAAGCAAATATAATGCTGCTGGAGCAATTGTTAGGTGAAGCGGGATATTCTACCGTGAGCTCAACAATGAACCCAACTGAAGTGAACGAATTACACAGCGAAAATCATTACGATTTAATTTTACTTGATTTGCAAATGCCGGTAATGGATGGTTTTCAGGTGATGGAAAATCTGAAAACCAATAATCTGGATGATTATATTCCGGTGATAGTACTCACTGCGCAGCCAGGCCATAAATTGCGTGCATTACAAGCGGGAGCAAAAGATTTTATTAGCAAGCCGTTTGATTTAGTGGAAGTTAAAACCCGCATTCATAATATGTTGGAAGTTCGCCTGCTCTACAAAAAGCTCGATGATTACAACAAAATACTTGAAGAAACGGTGCAGGCGCGTACTGCCGAATTGCGTGAAAGCGAAGGGCGGTTTCGCAGCCTCACGGAGCTCGCGTCTGACTGGTACTGGGAGCAAGATGAAGCGGGTAAATTCATTCGTGTTTCCGGGCCGGTGTTAGAAATGCTCGGCGTTCAGGTCGACTCGTCATTGGAGGATGGTTTAATGGGTGCAGCTGTTGACGCTGAATCACGTGGCTGGAACCAGCGCGAACATAAACAATTGAAAGACATTATTGCTGCACGCCAACCCTTTATCGATTTTTCTTTTAGTCGTAAAAAAGCCGATGGTTCATTGCAATATTATCGCGTAAGTGGCGAGCCAATGTTCGACCACTTAAGTCGCTTTATCGGTTATCGTGGTATTGGTGTTCAATGCAAAGACATATCAGGTGCGGCCGATGCCAATAACTCATAGTGCTTCCCAAATAATAAGCAGTCCTTTGCAAATAACTCACAGCCCTTTGCAAAACCATCTTCTCGCGGCGCTCGAGAAAGCTGAAATTGATCGCTTGACGAAACGAATGCAATGCGTGGAATTAAAATTGGGCGATACTATTTACGAGCCAGGCCAGCCCTTACACTATGCGTATTTTCCTACGACGAGCGTTATTTCTTTGCATTACGTAATGGAAACTGGCGCATCAGCAGAAGCCGCTGGTGTCGGTAATGAAGGTATTGTGGGTGTTCCGTTATTTCTCGGCGGCAACACTACCTCTAGCTCGGCAGTAGTACAAATAGCAGGTTATGCCTATCGTCTGGAAGCGAGTATTTTAAAAGCAGAATTTAATTGCGGCGGAATAATGCAGCGTGTGTTACTGCGTTATGCGCAGGCATTAATGACGCAAATGTTTCAAACTGCCGTTTGCAACCGTCACCACTCAGTAGAACAGCAGTTATGCCGCTGGCTATTGTTAACGGTGGATCGCGTTGCGACCGATGAATTGGTCATCACTCAGGAGTTGGTAGCAAATATGCTAGGGGTAAGGCGCGAAAGTATTACTCAAGCCGCTTCTAACTTGCAAAGCGCAGACTGTATTCGCTATCGTCGTGGCCACATCGCGGTATTGGATAGAAGGAAACTGGAAAGTCGCGTGTGTGAATGTTACGGCGTTGTTCAAAAAGAATTATTCCGACTAATGACCACCGTTCGTAAGTAAAAGCTCGTAAATACAGGCTTGTAAATACAGGCTTGTAAATAACAGCTCGCAACTAAAAATCACGCAAGTGAAGTCGCCGCACTTTTTTCGAGTCATAAATTCTAATATTGCCATAGGCATTCGCAGTCAATTTTTAGTGCGTTAAATAAAAATTTACTGCGAATGCCTATGGCAATATTATCATGCTGTGCTACGGTGATTAACCACCGCCGCTTATAAATTATCTGCAAAATATTACTGACATGCATCTACATAATTGCTCCGGTAACGGACGTTAATTACGAGCAGCCACAATAATTTTTGGTGTGATAGCGCACATACCTCAGCTGCCAGTAGGTTTACTCTAGGAAGCTCTTACGAATCTTTTATTGGCACCCATTTTGTATATTTGCCGATAGTAAAGAACCCTACAATCAGGGGCGCTGATTACTCCCTAGATAAGTAGCGCCTATTCTTAATTTTATTTTATGGTTGTAATTATTTCTATTTTTATTTTGGAGAAACTTTATGAAAAAATTATCATTAATAAGGCTTTTTACACCCGCTATAGGTCTAACCATGCTTGTATTAAGTGGCGCCGCAAGTGCCGATGCAAAGCAGGATATTATTGAGGCGCGACAAGAGACACAAATTTGGACAACTTACGCACTTAGTCCGTATCTGCGTGCCAATGATATTAAGGTGCAGGTACATAATGGCAAAGCTACTTTAACCGGCAGGGTTGATGAAGATGTCAATAAAGAATTAGCGACACAAATTGCGTTAGGTGTTGGCGGTATCAAAGAGGTGGACAATGAAATTATCGTGCAATCAGATTACAGTCCCAAAAGTTCCTACGGTTTCGGTGAAACAGTCGATGATGTCACTATCACGGCAGGGGTGAAATCAAGATTGATCTGGAGTAAATTCTCTTATATAGCAACCAAGGTGGAAACCAAAGCTGGCCGCGTATCCTTGTCAGGAGCTGTTAGTTCTAAAGAGGCGAAAGATTTGGCTGGCCGTTTGGCCGCTAACACCCGCGGTGTTGTTGGTGTTAAAAATCAATTAACTGTTACCGACAGACCAACTACCACTGAGAGCATTAGTAGCGTTGCGCATGAAACCGGTAAAAATGTAGAGGATGCCTGGATTACCACTAAAGTGAAATCCAACTTTTTTTATTCAACCAATGTTAGCGCTTCTGATATTGAAGTTACTACTACTGCCGGTGTTGTTACATTAAAAGGTAAAGTGAGTAGCGGCGTTGAACGTGCGCTAGCAATCGAAACTGCACAAAATGTTCGTGGCGTTAAAAGTGTAGATGCACAAGGTTTGGTATTTTAATAGTTAATTTTTATTCATGCGGCCCTACAAAAAAACCTGCAGCTGATAAAACAGCTGCAGGTTTTTTTTGTGCAGCTATTTAGCTAAGCCTAATTATTTACATAAGTCTAATTATTTAACTATGTGTAACAACGTACAGAAGTGAAAAAGTTTTCTATGCGATTCTGCGCAGACTATAAATGCACAGGCTATAAATGCGCAGGCTATAAATGCGCAGGCTTTAAACGCACAGGCTTTAAACACTCGGGCTATAAACACAAAGGCAATAAAAAGTGATTTTTTCACTCACTCATTTCTTTCTGCCGTTGAGTGGCTACAGCAATGTCTAATCATTTGTAAATTGGAATTTTTGTATGTTAGATCTAAATAACGAATTAGACGCTCGCACGCTACATACGCGATTGGCAAAACATAATATTTCCCGTACTGCCATAAGTGCACCTACAGCAATGTGGGAAGAGGATGAGCGCACTGCACTCGAAACGCGGATTCTGGAAGGACACTATTTGGAAGGGTTACGTAAATCTATTGCACCGCTTACCCCGGAAAAAATAAGCTCTGCAGATGACTTTACAATATGGTTTGAAGCTCTCGCCGAAAGTGGGCCGAGCCAACAACATCCACTTTTTGATTGGCTGGCGGAAGCGGCTAACCTTCCGCAAATGAAATGGTTTCTGACCCAGGAAATTGCAGTAGAAACCGGCTTTGAGGATTTGGTTGCCTATACGCAGATTGGGTTGCCGGTACAGGCAAAGTTGGAATGTGCGCGAAATTTTTGGGATGAAATGGGGCGCGGTAAACACGGCTCTACCAACCCTCAGCTATTGAATCGTGTAATACAGGGTTTGGGGCTGCGGCCTTCTATCGCTACCACAGTATGGCAATCATTGGCGCTCAGTAACACCATGCTGGGTCTCGCGAGCACGCGCCGCTATGCCTATCATTCTTTGGGTGCATTGGGTGCGGTTGAACTAACTGCCTCACAGCGAACTGCCAAGATATCGCACGGCATGCAACGTTTAGGGTTGGATCCATGGGTGCGTTCCTATTTTGATTTGCATGCCGCGCTCGATGTGTCCCATGCACGCAGCTGGATTCGCGAAATCATCCACCCCATGGTTAAAGCTAATCCCGCGTGTGCGCAGTTTATTGCCGAGGGTGCTTTAATGCGACTGCAGTGCGATCAATTATGTTTTAACCGTTATGGTTATGAATTGTATGGTTCTGAATTGGGATTAGATGAGGACCTGTTATCTGCTTTTATTTCACAAAGTATTAACGCTCACAAAGAAGAATTGTGGCGTTAATCTAACCCTGACTAGAATGGTACTTACTTAAGCGTTTTTTCGACATGTTGGATGAAAATGTCGTATTTCAGAGAGTCGTCATCCTCGCGTAGCGTGGATCCAGTGCTTTTAAAACAGCTCGCCAGCACTCTGGATCCCCGCTTCGCGAGGATGACGGGCTAAAGTAAGTACCATTCAACCCTGACTAAATATTTTCATGAAAAGTAGTGGCTCGGATATGAGTTTAAAAATTATTTTTTGTATGCTGAAAGAGACCTATGCTGGATGGAATGAGCATAAGGTTTCGCGTTTGGCTGCAGCGCTCGCGTACTACACCATATTTTCTTTGGCGCCCTTATTAATTTTAGTGATCGCTATTGCCGCAGCTGTTTTGGGTGGCGATAGTGCGCGCACGCAACTGATCGGGCAATTGCAACAACTCGTCGGAGTTGATGGTGCTGCAGTCATTGACACAGTGATTGTAGTTGCCAGCAAGCCCGACCAAAGTACCGGCAATATCGCTTCAGCTATTGGTGTTGCAGTGTTAATTTTCGGCGCGGCAGGCGTTTTTATTCAACTTCAGGATGCTTTAAATACAATTTGGGAAGTAGCACCAAAACCGGAAAGAAATGTAAAAACATTTATTGTTAACCGCTTTTTATCCTTTGGTATGGTGCTGGGAATAGCATTTATTTTATTGGTTTCTTTGGCAATTAGTGCAGCACTTGCTTTCTTGAATGAATTTCTAGGTGGCTTGGCACCGGAAATGGGATTTATTTTATCATTCATCAATATTGGCATTTCATTTAGCGTAATTACATTACTGTTTACGTTAATTTTTAAATTTTTACCGGACGTAAAAATCGCCTGGAGCGATGTCATTGTGGGCGCAATGATTACCGCTTTATTTTTTACTATCGGAAAATATTTAATTGGTATTTACTTGGGAAAAAGCACTTTTAGTTCTGCTTATGGGGCCGCAGGTTCTTTAGTTGTATTGCTAGTCTGGATTTATTACTCAGCACAAATACTTTTTTTGGGTGCAGAGTTTACCCAGGTTTATGCGCGCTATTATGGTTCAAAAATACAACCCGCTGACTATGCCGTATTTGTCACGGAGGATGCGCGCGCGCAACAGGGGATTCTCAGCAATGAAACTTTTAACCCTGACGAAAAAAAGCAGGCTCATTAGGCAGTTGTATTTCCATAGATTAGGCTAGCCTCTCTACTCTTTACATCTGTTTTTCATATTTGCATTCAATTATTCATTTTCACTGGATACGAAAACCGTTGCTTCGCCATCTTCGTCTACGGTTACGTAGAAATTTATTGGGCAGCAACAGACTTGACAGTCCTCAATATAATCTTGCTCAGGCACAGAACAATCAATGAGGACCTCAATAGATTCACCGCAATAGGGGCATTGCACATCTTTAGCATCGACTTTATTCATCAGGAATCACCATTTTTCGCATTTCAAGCCAGCAAGCCAGCTTTAAAAGAGTGCGCGAGTTTTAAGAAAGCAGGCTAGTTTTAAGAAAGCAAGCTAGCGCTGACATTTACAAATAATCCTAAAATACTAATATTAAAAATAAAAGATAAAAACGATTGTAATAATACTATGCGGCGAACGCTTGTGCCACACACAGCCACATCAGCAGTTTGTGAGGCGACAGCGATAGTGAAAGAAAAATAAATAAAATCCCAATAGGATGGTTCCGATGGGCGATCAGGAAATAGAAATGGTTTGTTTGCCTCAGGAGCGAGATAAAATAAATGCGCGTAATGAATCGCAAACGCCGTAGGCACTAACATCCATGATGCCGTGAGCGTAGAAAAGGTGAGCGCTATATGTTGTGCTTGTATAAATCCTGTGTGCTGTTTTGCGGTAGTTAATTCAAAAAATATCACTAGCAAGCTAACCACGCTGCCAATACAAACCATCATTAACACCAATGAAGCGCTTTCATCCTGAATGCAGGCAATGCGACGAATGTGTTTAGGGTTTGCCTGCAGCATTAACACCCAGAGAAAAATCAGATAAACCCATGCCAGTAAATTCCAGCTAATAATGCCGCGTGTGAGTAGCGAAAATTTAGCAGGGAGTAATATAAAACAAATCAAGCCAGTAATAGTGGCCGTAATAAGCCGCGGGCGCGCGCGGACATGATGTTTAAAACGATGTAATGAAATCATGGCTGGCTCATTATAGTTAGGAACAGCCTTTAGCTTAGCACTGCCATTAATAGATTACGCAAGAGTGCTTTTTATTTGGCTAAAAAAAGCGCAGAATCAGCGAGGATTTATCACTCGCTTACTATAATAAATCTATTCTATCATTTTCTATTTCTGCCATTTTCCATTTTCAATCGTTTTCAAGGAAGCCGATGTATGCAAACCCGTATCCAGTCTGTGTTTATATTGTTTTTATTTGCCGTTGTGGCTTGCGTGTTGGCAAGCTTATTAGTGGCCTGTGATAAAAAAGGTGCTGCTAAAAAGCAAGAAGACTTACTGGCGCCCAAATGGGAAACCCATATTGCCGACTACCCCAAGCGCTGGGTTGCTGCGGAAAAACCGCTGTTTATCCGTTTCAGCCACCCGGTAGTCGCACTGGAGAAAGTCAACCAGCTCGTTGAAGGAATGGTTGAGCTATCACCGAATTTGCCGATTAATGTGCTTTTTACTGCAGATAATGAATTACGGATTACGCCGCTCGATCGCATGCCTGCCAATACCGCTATTAAAGTAAAAATTCACGGCGATAAATTATTAGGCGTAGAAAAAACCCTTAAGCCGTTTGAGTTTGAAGTGCATACCATTCGTCAGGAATTTGATTTAAAAATTCATGGTTTAGTCGCCCAAGATAATTCTGCAGAAAAAATGCAATTTAGTGGTGATATACGTACTGCTGACACAGCTGAACTTGACGTTATAAAAAAAATGCTTCATGCAACGGTTAACGGTCAGGCGCAGGAGTTGGACTGGATACAAAATGCAGACCGCCAAACCAGCAGTTTTGAATTAAAAAATATTCTGCGTACAAAAGACGAGGGCATTTTGCATGTGGAGTGGAATGGCGCAGTAATTGATTCTACTGATAAGGGCGCCCGCGATTTACAAATTCCCGCACTAACAGATTTTAAAGTTACTGGTGTGGAGGTAGTGCGTGTTCCTTCCCTTTATATAGAAGTTAATTTTTCTAATCCCATCAACGCTGCACAAAATTTACAAGGTTTAGTAACGCTCGCGAAAAAGAATTTTGCGGTAAAAATTGATGGCAGCCATTTGCGAATTTATCCGGAAAAAATCGGTTCCGGCCCACAAGAATTAATCATTAATTCTGCGGTGCAAAGTGCTACTCGTCAGACGCTAGGTGAGGATTATCATCATTCCCTCGTCTTGTTGTTAGAAAAACCCAGCGTAAATTTTGTCGGTAAAGACGCTAGCATTCTTCCGCCTGCAGAACACTTAACTGTGCCGTTTGAAGCCGTCAGTGTGGATTCTGTTCAAGTTCTGGCTTTTAAAGTCTATGTCAACAATATTGGCGAATACCTGCAAGAAAATACGAATCTAAATCCCTCGTTGGCACCTACCAAAGAAGGTCGCTATTTGTGGCGCAAAGTATATCGTCTACCAGAAATAGCGCGCGATGCTTCGCAGCGTTTTAATTTGGATTTAACCGAATTGATGGCGCAACATCCGGACGGTTTAGTGCGCGTTGAGTTGCAAATTGATCGCAGTAATTCAGTGTACACCTGCGCAGAAGAACGACCCAAAGAACCGGTAAAGAAAATGCCGGGCAACAGCGAGAGCAGAAATGATTCTTACGATGAAGAAGGCGATGAGGGTGGTGGAAGTAGTGGAAGCAGTGATGAGCCAGCGTGGTATCGTCAGTACTATCAATCTGAAGGCTATTGGAATTACAGTGAAGTTAATAACCCTTGCAATGATTCCTATTATGCCTATAGCTACAATAACAATATTAAAACTACGCGCACTTTTATGGTGTCAAACATTGGTTTAATGGCAAAACGTGGCAGCGATAATTTGTTACACGTAATTGCTACCGGTTTAAATAATGCAGAACCATTATCGAGTACGGAAATCAGTGTTTTTAATTATCAACAACAAGTAATCGGTAAAGGCACTACTGACAGCTATGGCATGGTAGATATTAATACCGAGGGCGTCCCTTTCTATTTGCAGGCACAAAAAGACAAACAGTTTGGTTATCTGCGTTTACCCAAAAATGAAGCGCTACCTACAAATCAATTTGATGTTAGTGGTGAGCATGTTAAAGCAGATTTAAAAGGTTTTATTTACGGCGAGCGCGATGTATGGCGCCCGGGTGATGATATTTTCCTAACCTTTATTTTGCAGGATAAAGAAGAGCGTTTGCCCGCGGGCTACCCAGTTACTCTGGATTTCTTTGACCCACAAGGTAAGAAATTTTTTAGCCAAACCAATGTAACACCGGTAAATAATTTTTATCCTTTTACTTTAAAAACCGATGAGAAAGCGCCTACCGGAAATTGGCGTGCAGTAGTGCATGTGGGCAATCGCTTTTTTGATAAAGTGATTAAAGTGGAAATGGTTACGCCTAACCGTTTAAAAATTGATATGACCTTCGATAGCCCAACATTAAGCTTAGCGGCTATGCCACAAAAAGCGCATCTATTTAGCCAATGGTTACACGGTGCCACTGCAGACAGTTTAAAGGCGGATTCAGAAGTAAAATTATTTACTAAAAAAACTGTGTTTGAAGGTTTTAACCAATTTGTATTTGACGACCCATCGCGCACCTTTGAAACCAGTTCCCAAAAAGTATTTGATGGAAAATTAAATAGTGATGGTAAGGCTGAGATTGAATTAAATCTTGAAGCCAACGATTCACCACCGGGTATGTTGCTCGCCATGTTTAACACTCGCGTATTTGAAGATAGTGGAAATTTTAGCACCGCATTGCGTACCTATGATGTATCGCCCTACGAACATTGGGTGGGCATGCTAATGCCAAAAGGTGATGGCTATTATAATTCTATTAGCCGCGACACTGATCATGAAATCATTTTTCAAACGCTAAATGATAAAGGCAAAGTTGCTGCAAAACGCAATATCGAAGTCACCGTTTATGCAATCGGATGGCGCTGGTGGTGGGATGAAGGCAGTGATGATATTGCCGCTTATGTTGGTAGCAGCAGTCACACGCCGATTAAAAAAGAATCTTTAGTGAGTAATGCTCAAGGTCGCGCCAGTTGGATTTTGAAAAAAGAAGCTTACGATTGGGGTCGCCATTTAATTCGCGTGTGCGACAAAGAATCCAATCACTGTGCAGGGCAAGTCGTCTATCTGGGTTGGAGTTCAAGCAACGAAAAAAATCCTGAATCTGCTACGCAATTAATGCTCAGTACGGATAAAGAAAAATACCAAGTGGGCGACACTGCAACAGTGCGTTTACCAAAATCCATTCAAGGCCGCGTGTTGCTCAGCATTGAAAATGGCAGCCGTGTAATTGAGCATCGCTGGCTGGATTTAAAACCAAATCAAAGCGAAGTGCAGCTGCCAGTAACATCGGCAATGGTGCCAAATGCTTATGTGAATATGGTGTTGCTGTTACCACATCAAGCGCGCAAATCTGACGCACCTATGCGTTTGTATGGCATTGTGCCTCTGCTAGTAGAAGATCCGGCAACGCATTTAGTTCCACAAATGGATGTGTCGGAAAAAGTTCGCCCGGAATCAAAATTCTCTGTGAAGGTCAGTGAAAAAACCGGCCACGCGATGACTTACACTTTGGCAATGGTCGATGAAGGACTGTTGGGTTTAACCGGCTTTACTGCGCCCGATCCGCACAGTAATTTTTATCGTCGTGAAGCGCTGGGCGTTGCCACTTGGGATATGTTTGATTCAGTAGTCGGTGCTTATGGTGCATCACTCGAACGCATTCTCGCCATTGGTGGTAGTGATGCCGCACAAGAAGCAGAACGTAAACGCCGCGAGCGCCGCTTTCCTCCCATCGTAAAATTTCTTGGCGCATTTAATTTAGCAGCGAATGAAACCCGCGTACATGAAATTACATTGCCACCTTATATGGGGGCAGTGCGGGTAATGTTAGTCGCGGGTGATTCCAGCAAAGCACAGGGCTCATCCGATAAAGCTCCAGCTTATGGAAAAATTGAAAAAACCATGCAAGTTACGCAACCGCTGGTGCTCTACGCCACATTGCCGCGCGTACTTGGCCCAGGTGAAGAAGTTATGTTGCCGGTAAATGTTTTTTCCAGCGATAGTAAAATTAAAAAAGTGGAGATATCCGTTGAAGCTAACGAAATTTTTACCTTAATTGATAACAAAGCTGAATTAAATTTTACTAAACCTGGCGATGCAATTGCCAGCTTGCGTTTAAAGGTCAATGATCGCATCGGCAAAGGTCGTGTAAAAATTACTGCGCGCGCCAATGTTGAAGGTGGTGCTGAGGAAGTAGCTACGCAGGAAATTTATATCGATAGCCGCCCCGCAAATCCACCTACCGTTGTGTGGCAAACAAAATTGTTAGTTCCCGGTGAAGAGTGGCAAGTACCGCTTGAAGCACAAGGTATGGCTGGCACAAATACAGCGACTATTGAAGCAAGTACTTTGCCTCCACTTAATTTGGAAAAGCGTTTAAGTTATTTAATTACTTATCCGCATGGTTGCGTGGAACAAACAACTTCATCGGTATTTCCGCAATTGCATTTAGCGCAGTTAGTTGCGCTCGACAGCAAGCAAAAAGCCGATATCGATAAAAATATTGCTGCAGCAATTGATAAGCTCACCAGTTTCCAAACTACCTCTGGCGGTTTTAGTTATTGGCCGGGAGATGGTTATGTCAATGAGTGGGCCAGTAATTATGCGGGGCATTTTTTAGTAGAAGCAAAGCGCACGGGTTACGCAGTGCCCAGTAGTATGCTGGATAATTGGGCGAAGTATCAGCAAGAACAAGCGCGCGCTAGTGGCGAGCAAAATGATTACTCTGATGAAGTTGCGGCCTATCGTTTATACACGTTGGCGCTCGCTGATAAAGCTGAATTACCGGCGATGAATCGCCTGCGCGAAAAATTAATTCACCTGGATGCAAGCAAACAATTAACTGCGCGCTGGTTGTTAGGTTCTGCGTATTTACACATGGGCTTAAAAGATGCGAGCAAAGATATTATCGGCACGCTGACTGCTGTACTTCCGACACGCACTTATTCCGGTTACACCTACGCCTCTGATTTGCGCGACCAAAGTTTATTGTTGCTCACTATGCTGAAAGCAGACATGGACAGTGGTGAACAAGCCTGGCAATTAGCAGAACAAGTAGCCACAGGTTTAGGCAGCGACGAATGGTATTCAACGCATTCAACCTCGTGGGCATTACTCGCCATGAGCGAATTCGCCAATAAACGCGGTGTAAATAATCAAGGCATGAAATTTTCCATAAAAGAAACACCTACTGCAAATTGGAAAAAAGAACAGGTGGAGCAAACGTTTTACAAACAAACCATTAGCCAAACAAAAATCGCCGTGCGCAACGACGACAGCAAAAGTAACCTACGCGTGCTCGTCAGTAATCGCGGCATACCCGCGAATATGGATGAACAAGCAGATAGCAACGGTTTAAAAATTGCGGTGAATTTTTTAGGCATGGATAATAAACCAATCAACGTAGAAAAATTACCTCAAGGCACCGACTTCGTTGCTGAAGTTACGGTGAGTGCAGATTTTAATTTAGCACTCGCGAATAAACTCGAAGACATTGCCCTCAACATGGTAATGCCCAGCGGTTGGCAAATTCGCAACGAAAGACTGGAAGGCAATCAATTACCGAAAGGTATTGATCACATGGACATTCGCGATGACCGCGTGCTCAGCTATTTCGGTTTATGGCACGACTACTACTGGAACTACCGCTACCACGATCGCAGCCAAACCAGCATCACCTTGCGCGTCATTTTAAATGCGAGTTACGCAGGAAAATATTATTTGCCTGCCTGGCAAGCTGCGCCTATGTATGATGAAAAAATTCATGCAAGATCTAAAGGATATTGGGTTGAGGTGGTGAGTAAGTAATTTAAATAAGATCAAGCTACTCGCATGAGCGGTTAGCTTTTTTGACTTTGTAAAATCTTAAAATTAAGGTAATAGCATTAGGCGGATTCAACCGCGAAGTGCATAACTCAACCCGTATAGGAAAAGAGATCAGCTGCCTGTAAGCTCGTCGCTTTTTCTCCGGCAAGAGATATGAGATGAGAACTTACAAGCAACTGACCTACGAACAACGATGCCAGAT
>JANYIO010000186.1 GCA_025362015.1 Gammaproteobacteria bacterium
ATCTGGCATCGTTGTTCGTAGGTCAGTTGCTTGTAAGTTCTCATCTCATATCTCTTGCCGGAGAAAAAGCGACGAGCTTACAGGCAGCTGATCTCTTTTCCTATACGGGTTGAGTTATGCACTTCGCGGTTGAATCCGCCATTTAATTAAACAGGCCGCTAGAATATTAGAGCTGGAGAGACAAAACAAAGAACTTCAACAAGAAAATTTTCGATTAAAGCTCGCACATGCATTATTAAAATGGACACCACTTAAGAAGTCAGCAGGCAGAAAAATTAAACACACCAAAGAATCACTTGAAGAGCTTCTGATCCTAGTGGAACAACTACCAAGCATTGAATTTAAAACCATTAGCAGTTTTATAAGATCCAACAACAAAAAGAAGCCTACAGCAGAAAGAAAAACCCAAAAAGAATTAAATGCTTACATAAAAACACATCAAAACATGCTTTCAATGGCAAGGCAAAATCGCAAAACTAAAAAATAATTCCCGAAAACTATCCCCCTATATTTTCGGGAAAAACAATTCTCCATCATGGATTCGATAAGCGCACATAGTGCTTATTAGCGCCTTAGGAGGCATCCATGAAATATCAAACTGCTTTAAGTTTTCGCATACTCAAAAAACCAGAAGTGCTATCAAGCACAGGATGGTCACGCAGCACACTACACACACGCATCAAAGAAAATTTATTTGTTCCACCCATTAGTTTAGGTGAGCGCGCTATTGGCTTTTTAGCTCACGAAACAAATTCTGTGTTAGCCGCAATGGTAGCAGGGCAAAGCAAAGAGCAAATTAAGGCGCTAGTTGCTTCACTGGTTGCTCAGCGCAAAAATTCGGGGGTGGCGTAATGGGAATTTACAAAAAAGAATGTTTAGAGTTGGGTTTGCCAGAACCCAAAGACTATGAAAAACAACGCAGCTACATTACTAGGACTATTGCGAGCGGATTTAACTTAAATACGCGCATCTGTAGATACATAGGCATTTTTAATCTGCACTCTCAAGTCGCAGCACTTTACTCAAAAGGCCTTTTATTTACTTGGGCACATGGGTTAGCAGAATGTCCTTTTACACATGAAGTGCCAAGGGAGCAAGTCATTATTATTTACATGACAAAAGAACAGCAAGAAAGACACAAAAAAGAAAACCCGCCTAAGAAGTAATTCCTAAGCAGGTTTAGATAAATCGGCTGGCGGTGATAGTTTGGCGACGAAACCACCAGCCCTTTAAGAGTATTACACCATGCTAGAAATAAATCATCTGAAATATTATTTTCAGTTCCGCAACAACGACTTAGCCTATGTACTGGACGTTATCGCACAAGATTTGCGGGTTTTTGACCCCAATTTTATCGAAAATATTGAAAACAAAATTATTAACAATCAAAGACTTATCCATAAAGTATGCTCTTTGAAATCACTAGGTAAATTAATAATATCTATTAGTTCAACCGCTCTACGCTTTATCGTTTATGCGTTACGTTAGCCACGCTAGAGCCATGACTGTTAACGGCAACACATGGTGGGTAAACGCAAAGAAAAGCGGCTTATTTACGCACATGGCCAAACGCATTATTGGTGAAGTTGATGCCATGCTAGAACACCACAATAAAATTCACATTATCCGTTTTGATTTACACCAACCAAATTATACGCCAGACAATAAACGCATTACCGAATTTAACCGCCGCTTTCACGGTAAACTCAAAACAAAATACAAACTCACACGCATTGGTTTTATTTGGGTGAGAGAACAAGAAAAAGCAAAACACCAACATTACCACTACGTTTTAATTTTAGATGGCAATAAAATACAACACCCGCACCATATTCAAAACATAGCCAAAGCCGTTTGGGAACACACGGACGGCACTATTGGATTTTGCAAAAACTGCTACTACAACATAAGCAGAAATGACCACGAAAAATTACAAGGCTGTTATTTGGCGAATCAGCTATTTAGCCAAAGGCCGAGGCAAAGGTTACCGCCCAAAACAAACAAAAGATTATTCAACTAGCCGCACTGAACCTAAATAAAAAGGCAAATAATGAAACGACAAGAACAGCGAGCAATAAACCTCAACACCATAAAGCGGCTTTTAATAATCGCACAACAAAATCATTGCTTCATACCCAGCTATAAATTGAGCGTTAATGTTTTAAACAGCGAAGGCTATGCCACCAGTCGAGGCAACACATGGACACCTCACCGCCTAGTTAGAATGCTTCAGCGTAACCAGATTAGCGGCTTGTATGGACTAGGTCGTCTTAGTAAAAAAGGGCATTTTCCGACAACTTAGAAAGGGTATCTTCGGGCATGTATGCGCAAGGAAAACAAAAGGGCGTCTATATTAACTAAGCAATTGATATTTAATAATTAAATATCAATGTTACACAAGATTAAACCTAAATTTCAAATGGCCTCAATGGACTAAAATAGGGGATTTCCTCCCATAAAAAACCTCTCAGCCACTATCCAGACACACTTTGCTAAATATACGCAACTAACGTACACTTAACTTAATTCAAGCTATTACCCGATCCAGAACCAATGAAAGCACTCTTTGTTGAGCTACCGCCCTTTGAGCGATACCGCAAAAGCTATTTGGACGACGAAGCCTTTCGCCACCTTCAGCGAGAGTTACTCGCGAACCCTCACGCTGGCGATGTAATCAAGGGAACCGGCGGGCTGCGCAAAATGCGCTTTTCCGATGAACGTAGAGGTAAAGGCAAACGTGGTGGCGTAAGGGTTATTTATTATTGGTGGCTAGGCGGCGCGCAATTCTGGCTCTTCACCCTGTACGACAAAGACGAAATGATTGATCTAACCGAAAGCGAACGCAAACTACTTTCGGAAGTGTTAACGCGAGAACTCAACGCAAGGGGGCAAAAATGAAACGCAATTTATTCACCGAACTAAGTGAAGGCTTTGAAGCGTTACAAGATGAGCGCCAAGGCAAAGTCACACTAAAACAACACAAGCTCGAAACTGTGAGCACACCAAACGTAACGAGTTTTGATTTATTAAATTTGCGGCAAAAATTAAATGTATCACAAGCGGTACTCGCGCAATATTTGCGTACTAATAAACGCACGCTAGAAAACTGGGAACAAGGCCGCGCAAAACCCAACGCACAAGCCGCCGTATTGATTAAAATGGTAGAAAAGTATCCTGACACGATTGAACGCCTTGGGATGGTTTAAAATTGGGTGAAAACAGTACTCAGCGGTGACAACTCCACAAGCCGTGTTTATATCGGCTCAGAGTTAGATAAGGCGCAGGCATTAGCCATTAAAATACAAATCGACAAACGCTTAAAAGTTAATTCGATGGTAATGCATTTTAGTCCTTAGAATAAGAATACCTACCTCCATGTTTAAAGCTATTTATAATCCAGAAATTAATCAAGCAGCAGCTTATATCACTCCCAACCAAGAGGGTATGAGCTACAAAGTTATTTCAATAGATGAGCTTGAGAAGGCTTCTGGAATTAATATATTTCCTTTTCTGAAGGAAAATATAAAGACTCATGCTATGGTTCTTGGGAAGCCTAAACTTCACAATTAATTCAAGTTACAAAGACAAGGCTGGCTTCAGTAGGAATAAAAACCATTAGATGGAAAGCAAATGCGACGCCAACAGTAGACGAAATAAAAATGGTTTTTAATAAAATACAAAAACAATAAAAGTAAACGTTAAAATAAAAAAAGCCGAGTAGAGAAACACTCGGCTTAATTTAAATATTTACACTAGTACATTATATCTCAGGGTTTAACAATAAAATCTGTGAGCATACGTGGAGTGGAATTATTAAAGCTATCCAGCCCCAACTCAGTGCGCCTAGCTTGCAAGTCACGGTATAAATCTTGCGAACGTTGATCAACAAATTGCAGTTCCTGCAAGCTTAATTCAAGAGAACCTTCACCACTAGCCCGATAAATGGTTTCGACCCCGCGAATACCTACTGCTGAAATACGGGGATCACCACGTAGCGCGGCTAGTTTGTATATGGCTAAAGATTCAAGAGTTGATTGCCTAACTAGTACTTTACGCATTTCTTTGGTTTCGCCTGGAGTTGGTAGAGGTTCTGCCAACCCCGCTAGATGATCTAGCGCAGTAGTAGAGCCTATTGCAGCAGCATCCCAAAAATATAGTTGTGCTTTTTTTATATCCCCTTCATGTACAAACCTACTACCTAGCACCTGCAAAGCAGTCGCATCCCCTTTTTTGGCTAAATCATCTAAAACCGAATCAGAGTAGCTTTTATACGTAGCCTCATCTTGCTCAGGAAAATAACCATGATCTTCATCCCATCGTTTGAATTCAGTGATTTCAGTTGCAGTAAAAAGCTTAGACTTCTCAGCAGATATAGTATTTGCAGGGCCGCTCTTCGTAATTGTAGTACTAACAGAGTTTTTTTCAGCAATCGGCGTGGCGCTAATAACAGAGTCTACCAATTTATTATCGCCGAAGATAACTGACCTATGCATTTGCCCGTAGATTCCATAGGCAACATAAGCCAAGCATATTGCTATAAACAAATTAGTCGCAAATTTGAATCGCATTTTTTTCTGTAATTCCATAATGTTCCCCATTGTCGAATAAAATTATATTACGGTTCCTTATATCTGTATCTGTTCACAAACGGTTAAATCATATTTAGTAGCGGCAGCTTGAATATCACTAAGTAAATCATCCCTGAAAGAATCCGCCTCATGCTGGCAAGACTGACCTTTAATAGTGAGAGCTACAGCTGCTGCAGCTGCCATAGCTCCTGCATACCCCCCTAAAGCTGCACCAAGTGACGCGCCTCCTGCAGACCGAAGATAATCATCACACCTTATCGTAGAAGTTCTGTAGTTAGCCATAGCAGCGTCAGTAAATTGTTTTTGGTGTATAGCATTATCAAGTTTACATTGAGATTTTTTATCGATAGGTGGTGTTGGTGTTGGTGTCGTAGAACCAGTGCCACTACCTCCAGAACCACTGCCGTTTTGTTGACTCGCAGCGGTCATTGCTTGTAAATATTCATACGCACCACGACCGGTTAACACTCCACCAGTACTATCACTGCCACTGCAGTCATAACCAGCGCCATTGTCGACGCAAGTAACCTGAGCCAATGCTTGTGCTGATAGAAAAGAAGTAAAAGATAAAAATGACAAAAGATATAAATAACGGACAAGTTTTTTCATAGAGTGTTCCCAATTTCCTTAAAAAGATGAGAGTAGTTGTAAGTTTTTTTTTCAAAAGCGATTAATAGTGATTCATTCCGCACAGATAAATCAATCATTAAATCGCACTCACGATGTGAATTTTTTAATTTGTCGCTTAAGCCTACAGAAAAAGAATAATCACCATCAAAATCACCACTTTTAAATGATTTTTATGGCCTTGTGTGGATTGATATGGCTTTAAGTGGTTGATTTAAGCGGGGTATGGTGTTGTGTGGATTAGTTGCCAGCTCTCATAATGCTAGAATTAAAACCACAATTGTTGTTCTATCGACGCATTTAATAAAATAAAAACCCATGAACTCAACAATTAATATCTTACTAGGCAATATCTTACAATAAAAATAGATTTTTACTACTAGAACCTTATCTCCCTTATCGGCATTATTCAAACCTCAATAACTCAACGTAAAAGGACTATTTATGTTAATGCTCACTCGTAATATCAATCAATCATTCATTATCAAAACAAACGATGGTGATATCGCAGTTATCATTTCTAATGTGAAAGGTAAGCAAGTAAGGGTAGGTATTGAAGCCCCTGATTCAGTTAGCATCTGGCGTACTGAGCTACTAGGAGAAGAGGAGCAAGTAGCATAATTTTTATAGACATTAAAAAAGCCTAGTGATTAGCTAGGCTCATTATAACCACTAGGCCTAAACTTAGTGCGCTCTTTGTCCTTTAGATGCGCCTACTTTTCAAAATAGGATTTTTTGTTATAGCTGCCATTTTTTGTATATATCGGTTGTTTACTTTTTTTAATGAAAAAATTCATCCTTCGAAACAAACCACACCAGCACAATCAAATGTTGTTAACCCCATAACCACCAATCAACAAAATCAACCTAACGGTAATGACCCTGGTGACTGGCGCATTGTAGGCACAATAGAAATAGATGGTTTTAAATCTGTTGTACTTTCTTCAAAGACTGGGCTTCGCTTCGAATCTGTTTTGCTTTTCACGGGTTATGACTCCAATTTATCCGGTGTTATTGACGGTAAACGCGTTACCCGATTCACCGGCTCCACTCCAGAGGTAAAAAATCAAAAATGAAATATTTTATTATTTTTCTACTATCATTTTCACCAATGGTTTTTTCAGAACAACCTAAAATTTCTGTTGATCTCGACTCTGTGACTATTTCACAGGTGGTTCATCTTGTTTATACTGACCTATTTCCTGACGACCAATTTTATATCGATCCCGTTGTTAATGCTGACGCTAGAGTCATAAGCTTTCGGTACTCATCAGAAAGAGTCGACTTTAAAAATTATTTTTTTTCTTTTCTTACGAATCTTGGTTATACCATTATCAGGAAAAACAATTCTGATTTTATAGTGCCGGCTCCCCCAGAAAGGAAGCTTTCAATTTCCGAAGACCCAAATTTAGAAATTTATTACTACAGGCCAAAATATAGAGACTCATCATATTTAGTTGAAATACTTTCCTCGTTGTTTACAGGAAAATTCACTTCGCAACATCACATTTCTGACGTAGTGCCATCCAGCACCAATAGCGCGCCTACTGATTCGGCGCTCGCTCAACAATCCCGCGCCGAGGATCAATTAATTTTTTCCGGATCACATAAAGAAGTAGCTGCATTAAAAAATCTTCTATCTCAAGTAGACAATGATTTTGGTCAAGTCGCTGTTACCGGTGTTTTATTTGAGGTTCAAACCGGTACCCACTCAGCATCAGCTCTTAATATTGTTTCTTCACTACTGAAAGATAAACTGAATTTTTCAATCGGTAGCGCAACGTCAGCTGATTCATATTTCTCGTTTAAATCTGGTGATTTAAGTGCAATCACTCAAATTCTCGATACAGACTCAAGATTTAAGGTTTTGTCGAACCCCACCATTCGTGTTGCATCAGGTAAGAACGCAGTATTTACCGTTGGTGAGGATGTACCAGTATTAGGTTCTATTTCTTACTCTCCAAATTCATCAGTACCTATTCAAGCCGTTGACTACAGATCATCCGGTGTAATTTTTGATATTTCACCCGTCATTCATGACTTGTCTATAGACGTAGCAGTTAATCAAGAAATTTCATCGTTTGTTAACACAACCACAGGCGTAAACAATAGTCCGACATTAACCAAACGACAAATCAAAACTTTTGTTTCACTACAGAACGATGATGTAGTGGTCATTGGTGGACTCAAAGAAAATAAAAATTCTGCTGGAAAATCAGGCTTAAAATTCTTACCTGACTTTATGAAATCAAAATCATCTGATTCAACAAGCTCAGAAATAATATTATTTCTTAAATTACATCGCGTCTGACGCCCGCAGCGAGTTCCGAGCGAGGACGCAAACGCGGTGCAATTTTAAATTTTGATAGTAAATAATTGGAGGTGTAATGTGGAAGTTGAAACGCTGCTTCATCGGCAAGGCGGTCTTTGTTTTTATTGTAGGAAACCACTGGCGGTGCAAAATTCAAGCATTGAGCATGTTATCCCGGTAAGTAAAAATGGTGCAAACGGATATAACAATCTTGCCGCATGTTGCAAGTTAATGAATTCACATCTAAACGCAATTGCACCAAAACACAAAATAGAAATTCTGCTCAACTGGTGGGGTAAATCACCGTGTCCGCACGACATTATGAACCATCAAAATAAAGAGGCATACGATATGCCAATCTTACCCACTGATTTTGGAGATCCAGGTCACTATATAAATAATTCTGAACTCAATGACGATAGCCCCTGGACTGAAGAAAATTCAAAACTTGCCAGGCTATTCGTCGAAGATAGTGGCGAAAGAAATACCGATGAAACGAAAAAATGAATTTAGGGCACTTGTGAAAGCTGAAGCATGAATTACAAAAGAACGTTAATGCCTTGCCTCACCCCACTGATTGCCCAAAAGGATCTATCACCAAACGATACCCTATCAGAGCAAATTCGCACACGAACCGACTTAGCTCATGAAGGGAACCTGTGACCGCACAAGAGCGTTATGTCGGCCTTGGGGCTTTAAGCCCCTAGGTTTGCTTCTAGCCCGACTAGTGACACTTGCTCCCATTCCTTCAATTCAAATGGTGATTATCAGAAACATATAAAATCAATTTTACTTCCATTTAATTGTTTTATACTCTGGCAGCAATCGTGACCCCAAGGAACAGTTTTCATGCAAGAGTCGCATAAAGTAGCATAAAGTAGCATTTAATAACTATGAGACACTAAGGATCGACGCTCGCGCTATCGCTCATGCTGAATTGCCAGCTTATTTAAAGCGCGCAACTAAATTGAAAGGCATCGACAACGGTGCATTAGCAGCATCATGGTTATGGGATAACGATCCGGCTAGGTTTGTCGATTGGGATTGGCATTTTGCAAGCAGGTACATTCATCGCCACCCTAAAGCCTTTGACCTCGCGGTATGGGTAGGCAACAAACTTTGTACCCTAGCGCTTGGTAGACCGAGCTATAACGGCACATTTATGCGATTAGATTTCATAGAGAAAGCTCCAAGTAATTGTCCATTTTCAAGCGAGATGGTTCCCATATCAATCTTGGCTTATGAAACCTATGCAAAACGAATTGGTGCAAAACAATTTAGAATCATTGATCCAATTAACGACAAAGTGCTTCGCTCTTACTTACAGCATGGAGGTTTTAGTCATCAAAAGGGGCTCAAGGGAAACCCTCATTACCTGGTGCGTGAACTATGAATAAAAATGATCAGATCAATAAAGAGCTAGCACAACAGCACGCTAAAGATGCGGCCAAGCGCCTCTTTGGTAAGCGAACCAAAGAGCAAAATGAAGCCTTGCGTAACGTCAAAACTATTGGCTCGCCCGAAAATCTTATTAAACCGGATTCTGAGGATTCTTCTGACAGTCCCAAATAGCTTACAAAAGGAAATAGCGAATGAAACTCGATGGCTTAATTTCTCTTTACAGAAGCATGAAGTCTCAAAATATCGAAAGATATCGAAAGATATCGTTTTGAATATAACGCAGGGAAACCTATTTTTCGACGTTTTCTTTTTTATTGATGGTTCCCCCTATATTCTTTTATTTGGAGTTAAAGCGGAAAACTTTAGCTTTGAAATAGAGGTTAAAAATGGTTTTGTTATTGATCCTCGGCTTGACACCGAAGACTACAAAAAATTGTGTCAGGTTCTCGGCCTCAAATTTGATCCCGACAATCCTTTTAATCCATGGAATTTCTTTGCTGAATTCAATAAACATATTCCAGTCGGAGCTTTAGCTCATCAAAAAGTAGAACCTCACCATATTGCACAATACAAAAATATCGCAGAAGAAGCCGATAAAATCTATTTTGTCGGGTGGCGAGACAACTCAAAATGGGGCACAAAAGTCCAACCGTCAAACCTCGACAAAACGAAAAATCTTCTCGGTGAGAGGGCATATAAGCGATGTAAGCAGAAAAATATAAGTAGTTGCTGGACAGACAAAAAGGAACATGCAATAGACTTTACCTTACCCGACTAAAGCCATAAGACTCAATAGCGCAATATTTACATTAACCCACGCCATCAACTTCACCGATTTTAAGCATTGCAATAGTCCCACAATGGGACTATTATTGCTTTATGAGAATTATCGCACTATCTACAATAAAGTCCTTTTGGGAAGGTAAGCAACAGTATGACGATGCTGTCCAACCCACCCTTGCATGGTATCGCCACGCTTTAAAAGCAGATTGGTCATCCCCTGCTGATGTAAAACAAGACTTTGGAAATGCCAGCATCCTAAAAGATGGCAGAGCAGTGTTTAATATTGCCGGTAATAAGTATCGCTTAATTGTATGGATTAATTATCACTACAAAGTCGTTTATATTCGTTTTATTGGTACTCATACCCAATATGACCAAATTGATGCGCAAACCATTTAATGAACTCTTGAGGAAATATCATGGACATCAAACCCATTAAAACTGATGCCGATTATCGTGAGGCATTAAAACAAATTGAAAGCTTAATTATGGCTGCGCCAGATTCAGCAGAAGGCGAAAGACTCGATGTGATGGTTACGCTAGTTGAAGCATACGAAAGTAAGCATCACGCTCTTGATTTACCTGATCCGGTTGAAGCGATTAAATTCGAAATGGAACGCAAAGGGTTAAGCGTTAAAGATCTGGAACCAATGATCGGTAAGAGCAATCGTGTTTATGAAGTGTTAAACCGCAAGCGGGCACTTACCCTTCCCATGATTCGCAGATTAAATCATAGCTTAGGCATTCCAGCCGAGTCATTGATTAACCTGGCGCAAAAAGTACATGCTTAACGCAATATAAAATGCCTACAAAATGACTACAGCACAGTGTAAAACAGTGCCTTATAGTGTTTTATGATTTTCGTAAGCCATTGAATTGATAGATATAGTGCGAGATTGTGGTTTAGTGTGTGGCATAGGACGAGGGTTCAACTCCCCCCGCCCCCAAATACAAAACCCCAACAAAGTAATTTGTTGGGGTTTTTTTTAAAATAAAAATCAGAAAATCTTTCCTCTTGATTTCCCTAAAAAACAAACTTATATTCATATTTGTTAATTTTGAATATAGGTGACGCATATGGCTACCACAAGTTTGAGTTTGGGTGAGCACTGGGAAGTATTTATTAAAAATGAGATTTCCAGCGGGCGCTACGGCTCTGCCAGTGAAGTGGTTCGCGATGCACTCCGATCTATGGAAGAGCGCAAAAGTAAACTAGACGCACTACGTACCCATCTTATGCAAGGTGCTGAACAAGCAAATTCAGGTCAATTCGTAGATGATTTTTCAATGGATTCTCTCATTAAGGATTTGGATAACGAAGCATGATGCACAAATACAGAATTACGCCTCGGGCAAGAGACGACCTGGAGAATATTGGTCGTTATACATTGCAGCAATGGGGCAAGAATCAACGAAATATCTACTTAAAGCAGCTTGAAATACGATTTAAATGGCTGCTAGAGAACACCCTACTTGGCAAACACCGCACCGATATACAAGAAGTGTTCTACAGTTTTCCTCAAGGTGAACATGTGGTGTTTTATTTGATTCACAATGAGGGAATAGACATTATTGGTGTACCTCACAAAGAAATGGATATCCTTAGTTATTTCACGCTGAGCTAAGTAGTACGAGCGAATTCTCACAGAACACAAAATCGTGCGCCCGCCACTATCCGGCTTGCGCTTGCTAATATACCCTTACCAACAGACGGAATTTCCGCCAAATACTTCTACAATAGATCTTGTCATTTTTCAGGGTAAAAACATGGAAAACAAAACTATTTGGTTGATCGATCACAAGGCGACCCTAAGCGAATATTCACCCATGAATCCAGATGGATCATCCTGGATCTTGGGAGTATGTGTGCTTTCAGCAATCAATAAAGATAATGCATTAATAAAATTCAATGCATTTCTAAATAGCGAAGAAATGGAACTCATAGAAATTTACGAAATAAAGGAATATCGAGCCAATGAATTTAAAGATGAATCCAGAAGAACTAAGCAGATAAATAATGCCGCTCGATTGGTGAACCAGGACGGCGAGACGTGCTATGTATTCGCTCGCACTTCTGAAGCTATGGCTGATATTGATGGAGATGCAAACAATGACTAAATTGAAAGGAGCTCTAACAATCGCCGAAGGTCATCCTGATTTTAAAACCGACGCAGACATAGTGTTCAATAATGGTCGAGATAAAAAGGATTTCATTCTAAGAACCACATGTGACGATATTGGCGTTTGGAAATCCAAGCATGGTGTGTCCATTTCTGCATTCAAAGCAAAGGGAGTAGCACCGCAAAAATGGGCAGCTAAAATCGAAAATGATTATTGGGTATTTGGCATAGATGCCACAAAAGCAGATGATATTTTTGCAGCCGTTAAAATTGGTATGGCTTGCTATGATGCCAAAGCATCCGACTTAATAAGTGATATTTACCTAAAAAATCTCAACATAGAAAATGATAATCAAATTGGCGTCGATGTTCGGATAAAAGCAAATCAGAAACTCTACGAAGGAGTCTGTAAAGCAATTACCCAAGCAGCCAAATTACTTGGCGTACAAGTTATAGTGAATTTTTATGTGTTTAGTAACATTAAGAACTTCAAGATACCCAAAGAAAATCTGCATGAGGCTTTGAAAAATGGAGGCGCTGATTCAGTTGAAACAGATAATACGTCACATAAGTTCAGTGTAGGCAGCAATGATGGCAAACGAGTTTTTGAAAATTTAATAAGCCATATGCATCTTGCAAAATTCAAAATATAAAGGCCCCGATAGAATTCTGGTTTAGTGAATGGCATAGGACGAGGGTTCAGTTCGTCCACAGAGCTTTCATTCACCACAAAAACTGTGCCAAATATTCATTAGGATTTTCTCTGAAAAATGTCGGTTTGAATATTTTGTTGTCATAAAGTACTCTTACGCTAATTGAATTAAATTATTTTTACGTCAAATCTGCCACATATATTTGTTTTAAAGGCAACAAGGCGCGGTACTTTGGAGATAAATTAGCGTAATAGCGCAATACCAACTCAACCAGTTCATCACCATCAATTAGCCTTAATTTTGATTTATTACGTTCTAATAATCTCGCAGGCCGCGAATAGGAACCTAAGTTAACGAATAAACCATATTCGCCTTCACCTAACGCCCCTAAAAGTTGATTCACTTCAGGCTCACCATTTGAAGATACAGATTTTTTACACTGAACTTTAATAATGGGAGGTTCAAAACCTAATTCATCTTTATGCGCAATAATATCAACTCCACCATCACCCGCCTTAGACGTTACACGTGCTTTGTATCCCATGCATTCTAAAATATGTGCCACAAAGTGCTCAAATTCATAGCCATCTAATTTGGCATGAAGCTGTTTAATAATAAAATCTTCAGTAGTTTGTTCTGCTTGATAAGAAATAGATTCGGTAACGCTGTCATCATCAACGTATTCCACATCCTCCATATTACTCGAACTTTCAGTAGTAGCGCCTACAAGACCGACCTTACTTAAAAATTCATTACGGTGGCTTTTGACGGAAAATAAAGTTAGTGCGGACCCTATTTCATTCAGCGCCGATTGACTAAATTCACTGCGCGAAAAACTAGCTAACCATTCAATTGCCCGGTGATTGGGGTAACCATGTTCATCCGTCTCGACAAAAGAATATTCACCGATCACATGGCCGATATTTATAATTCGATCTTTTGACGGGTAAATTACAATATCACCAATTTTTATCTCATTGACGAAGCGAAATAACACACCCGCATTTTGTGGAATTGCACCTTTTTTAACTTCAGGAAACTCCTCTGACAATGCACGTTTCAATTGCTCACGAGATTTTCCATATTTCTGCAAATTACCTAACGCTTGCCAACCAATACCTATATAGTTTTTATCTAAAGGTGAAGAACCCACCTTTTCGCCCATATGTATGCCCCAAACATTCATATTTCTTATCCTTTATTAAATGTAAATACAGAATGGTTAATGTAATTGCTTCGGCATTGGTGCCTTACCTTTGAAATAAAAATTCAATACTCCCAATGCTCATGAGCAAGCGGAGCTGTATTTAACAGTTTTCGTCGTGCTTGCCAGTTGGGTAAAAGCGTATCCATTAAATTTTTAAATCGTTCGTTATGGTTGCGTTCCCGTAAATGAATTAATTCGTGTACAACAATGTATTCCAAACACTCCAACGGCTTTTTAGCTAGCTCCAAATTCACCCATATACGTCGCTGTTCTATATTGCAACTTCCCCATTTGGTGCGCATTTTTTTGATGCCCCAATCAGCAGCTTTTTTGCCAACTTTGGGTTGCCATTTTTCAAGCAGGTTTGGGATAGTTTCTTTTAACTGGCCTCGATACCATTCGGTGATTAATTTTTCTTTTGCGGTCACGCTAGCGTCGGGTTTTACAAACAATTTGAGTTTGCCCGATTTTAAATGCCGTACTTCAGATTTACCTTCTCGCTCGATAACCTCTAAACGATATCGTTTGCCCAAATAATAATGGCATTCGCCAGATATGTACTTACGCTCCGTTTGCCGAGGTTGATCTTTAAAATCTTGCTGTTGTTTTTTAATCCAACTTAATTTGGATACAACCGCTAAACGCACATTGTCATCGGTAATGTTGTCAGGCACAGCCACGCGCACATGGCCATTGGGTGGGTACACGGCAAGATGCAAATTTTTAATGTCTTTACGTACAATCTGCACATTAATGCCGCTAACCGTAATTGTATTTTTTAGCGCGGTCATTAATTGTATTCCGATTGTTTTTTGATGAGATCCATCAACTTATCGATTTCAACGTCGTAACTGGCAATCTGCTCCGCAACAGCATGTTGAACCTTGTTCGTTTTAAACTGATTAGATTTCCAATTATCTTTTTTAGCGGCATGTACAGCCGAATCAATTTTAGTTACAAGAACCTCATCTTGACCATAGTTATCGTACAGAGATTGCTTGGCTCGTGTATCCATAGAGCGCGGGTAGGTAAAAGCACCCTCGGGCTGGCTCACATTTTGGGCCAGCGCTTTTACTTTCTTCAAATATTCTTCATAACTTATAGCGTCTTCTCTACGCTGCACAATTAACGCGTCTAACAACTCAGACATTTTTTCGTAATATTTCGGGTTAATGGGTTGGCCATCAATAATCACCTTGCGCACATTATTTTCGATGGTTTCGGCCATGGCCTCGGGTACTTTTTTGCCCTCAGACTTAGGCGGATTTTGTTTGGCTTTTTCTACAATTAATTCAATTAAACCTAACTGTTCAAAGTCGATCACAATTTCGCTGTCATCGGCTTTTACGTAGGTATCTAACAAGCGGCGCATGGCGGGCTCGTATTGCTTCATATCCACTTCATCTCTGGAAGCAATTTTTATTTCTTGCCGCATCGATGCAAAGTGCTCTACTTCAGCTTTTATTTCTTGCGCCTGTTTTGCGTTATAACCTGCTGCCTCCATTTCGTTGGCCATGTTGGAATATGCACGCACGAAGGCAGCAACGTTTTTGTACAGTGATACACGCTTGGCTTCGTTAAGCCGTAAGTCATCGCTGTTGGCAACATCGCCACAAAAGTATCGTAGGTAATCAATCAGTTCTTTAGGGTGCAACACTGGCTCGCACAGTGCTTTGGTTGCTTCTCGCGTTTCTTCCAAACTCTCTTTACTTTTTACCAGACGGTTGGTTAGCAACCCCGCTACATCTTTTTTATCGTAGTTGTCAAAAGCACCACTGGTGTAGTCACCAATGGAGGTTTCCAAGCTGTGGAACAGGTCTTTGTAATCGATAATGTAACCGTATTCTTTGTCGTCGCCATCCAAACGATTTACGCGGCAAATTGCCTGAAATAATCCGTGATCGTACATTTTTTTATCGATGTATAAATAAGTTGCCGAGGGAGCATCAAAACCGGTTAACAGTTTATCTACCACAATTAATAAACGCATTTGCCCCGGCTCTTTTTTAAATTGCGCTTTTACTAGCTTCTCAAATTCTTCAGCTTTGCTAATCGCATCTTCCTTGGGCACTTCAAAGTAGTCGGCCAACATCTGCTGATAAATTTCGTACTGATGGAGTTTTTCGGTTGCGCCAGCGCCAGACTCTTCTCCTTTAATATCATTGGGCGAAGGCAAATAACTTGTGACTATTGCGCACTTGCCTTTTAGCTCGGTTTTAGTAAACAGCTCGTACACTTTACAGGCTTGATAAATACTCGCGCACACCAACATGGCATTACCGCGGCCATCGGCTAAGCGCGGTTTAATTTTCATGTCTTTCCAAATATCGTTCACAATCATTTCTAAACGATCTTTGCTCGACAACACTTTTTGCATGGTGCCCCAGCGCTGCTTTAACTGTACCTTCGCCATATCGGTTAAACCGCGAGTGTTGAGTTCAAACCACTCATCAACTTTTTCAGGGGAACGAATATATTGATCAATATCGCGGGCTTCGTATTGCAAATCCAACACTACGCCATCGGCTACGGCTTCATCAAACTTGTAGGTGTGAATAAATGAGCCAAATACCTCAATACTTTTTTGCTTGTCTTTTTTGAGTAAAGGCGTGCCGGTAAAACCAACAAAAATGGCGTCCGGTAAAAGCGTTGTCATTGCTGCGTGTAATTTCCCTGACTGCGTGCGATGGCATTCATCCACAAACACAAACAGGTTGCCCTTAGCGCGGAAATTTTTAGGTAAGTTTTTGATTAGCGCAGCAAGGTATTCTTCGGTTGCCTTATCGTCTTCGTCATCCTCATTTTTATCTTTTGTCTTGCGACCAAACTTATGTACTAGGGAACACATCAACCAGGGCTCGGCTTGATTTAGCTCGGCAATTAAATCTGCTCCTTTTTTTGATCGGCTAATCTCTTCATCAACACCTGCAAATACGCCTTCGATTTGCTCATCTAACTCGGTGCGGTCGGTGATCACCAATACACGAGCGTTATCAATATTTTCTCGAATCCATTTTGCTAACCACACCATGGTTAAACTTTTACCCGAACCCTGGGTGTGCCAAATAATGCCGCCCTCTTTTGCTTGCACACGTGCTTGCGAAGCTTTTACCCCAAAGTATTGATTGTGCCGACAGGTTTTTTTTACGCCCGCATCAAACACAATAAAATTATGGATGATTTCTAAAAAACGGTCTTTTTGGCAGAGGTTAATAATATCGAAATCCAACACATCCAATTGCCCTGCACCATTAGCGGCATTTAGATCATGTACGGATAAATACTTAAGGCTGCGGTCATCTACCGTGGGGCTATAATCGGGATTCTCTTCTCTCCAGCGGTAATAATGTTTTTCGGAAGTTTCGACAGTGCTATAACGCAAGCCTTCCGTATCGTTACCGGCCATGACCAATTGCAAACTACTGAAAAAATCGCGAATAAATGTTTTCTTCTGGTTGTCCAGATTTTGGCGGATGCCTTCGGTCACCGATACCGAAGAACGTTTTAATTCAATCACCCCCAAGGCAATACCATTTACATAAATTACTATATCGGGGCGCTTGGTATTTTTACCTTTAACCGACACTTCTTCAGCAATCGCAAATTCATTGTTATGTGGATTTTTCCAATCGATTAACCAAACAGATTTAGTATTTTCACCTTGACCCTGTTTTACCTTTACACCGTAACGCAACAAACTATAAACATCTTTATTGGCATGGTAGAGTTTTTTACCACCCCCCATAGTCGCCGCTTGTTTTAATTGGCGAATCGCATTGTTGATTAAGCCATCATCAACAC